>CAIXGW010000156.1 GCA_903919145.1 uncultured Myxococcales bacterium | reverse complement strand
TGGCAGCGGGGCGGCGCCGTGAAACAGAAATCCGCAACAAGTTCAATGATCAGACATTCCCTACCGGACTGTCCGTCGCTGTCCAGTCCCCAAGACTCCCGTGATCAGCTGGCCGGGCGCCGCGAAGTGCCGTGACCGGGGTGCCGCATGAATCGGTCCAGAGCGACCGGTGGCAGATGCGCCGCGGGCTGGCATGCCGCCCTGTGATCGATTACAGTCATGGCCAGACATTTCGAGCAATTTCAGTGCTCAGACATTGCCTATGGGTTTGTCCGACCCGAATGTTGACCGCCCACTGGCCGCCCCCTACGCTGCCCACTTGCGCCTGTGCGCCCAGAGCCGACCATGCCCCAACGCCCCCTTGCCCCATGGTTTCTGGCCGCCGCCCTAGCCAGCTGCACCGCGTCCCCAGATCCACTGGCGAACTCCGCCGACTCGACCATCACGGACTCCGCCGTCACCGCCGAGGCTGCTTTGGCCGACACCACTGCACCTGAAACCGCCGACGCCACCGCCAAGCTGCCCCCTTCCAAGTGGCTGGAGAGCCTAGACGCCTGCTGGACGGACCTGAGCTGCAAGCGCGCCTTCGTCCTTAGCCACGGCGGCGATTGGACCATTGGCGAAGGCCGTCCCTATGACTCCAAGGCCGCCTTTCAGCGCGCGCTGGACTTAGGGGCGGACGGCATCAAGACCGACTTCTTGGTGACCAAAGACAACGTGGCCGTGGTGGCGCACTCCAGCCCCATTGAGTTCTGGGAGTCCAAAGAGTGCGAAGGTCAAAAGATCGAGGAGATGACGGCAGCGCAGGTGACGGCTTGCCATCTCTTTGATCTACCAGAAGATCTGACGCCGACCCAGACCTACCAGCGCGTGGACGACGTCATCGAGTGGGCACGCGGCAAGACCACGTTGATGCTAACGGTCAAAGATTCCTCGGCCTTTGCCCCGGCGATCGCGCTGATTCTGGCCAAGAAGGCAGAGCAGTTCGTCCATATCGAAACGCATTTCGGCAACTTGGCGCTGATCCAGACACTGCCGAATTGGGCCAAGGTGCGCTACACCGTGCAGATTGGCAGCCTGAGCGAGGTCCAAGCCGTGGCCAAGCTGCCACCGGTGCTGTTTTGCGAGATGAATCCGAGCTACCCAGAGCTTGACGCCGCCGGGCTGCAGCAGTGGATCGCCGGCCATGTTCATGCGGCGGGGATGCGCGCGTTTGTGTCGTCGCAGAAGCTGCCGTCGGTGGATCAGCACAAAGCGCTGTGGGCGGCTGGTTTTGACGTGATCATGAGCTACAACTTGGCCAACGCCATCCAAGCGCGGACAGAGACCAATGCCGCGCGCGGAGTCTCGCCGCCCTAGGAGCGTGCCGGGGATTGTGTCGGCACGCCATCTGGATCGGCAACGACCTGTATTTATTGGATAATTCCGTCGTGCTTGGCCTTGGGGGGTGCCCCAATGAGACCGCGCCGACGCCAGGGCGCTGCCGGAGATTTGGCCTCCACCGTCAAACCGCAGTACCATCGGCGCCAGGCCGCGGCTGGTCCGCGATGGTTCCAGCGCATGTCGCAGCCCCTAGAGAATCGCCCGCAGCAGCGCGTCCGTCTTGGCGTCAACGTCGACCACGTCGCCACTTTGCGGCAAGCCCGCGGAACCCGCTATCCAGACCCGGTGCTGGCGGCTTCTCTGTGCGAGCTGGCGGGTGCCGATCAAATTACCGTGCACCTGCGCGAGGATCGCCGGCATATCCAGGACCGCGACGTGCAGATCTTGCGCCAAACGGTCCAGGTGCCGCTGAATCTGGAGATGGCAGCCACTCCCGCCATGCTGGCTCTGGCCCTGCAGTATCGACCGGACACCGTCACGCTGGTGCCGGAAAAGCGCCAAGAGCGGACGACCGAAGGCGGCCTTGCCGTGGCGGGGCATGAGGCCGAGCTGCGGCCGATCATCCAAGCGCTCAAAGACGCCGGCATCACCGTGTCGCTGTTTATCGATCCCAGCGACGAACAGGTGCGGGCCAGTGCAGAACTACGCGCCAGCACGATTGAATTGCACACCGGCGACTACTGCGCGGCGCTGGGCCACTTGGCGGCAGAGCAAGAGTTGAGCAAGCTGCGGGCGGCTGCCGAGCTGGGTCACGACCTGGGGCTGGCTGTGGCGGCCGGCCACGGCCTGGACTACCGCAACGTCGGGGCGGTCGCCCGGCTGCCCTGGATGGAAGAACTCAACATTGGCCACGCCCTGGTCTCGCGGGCCGTGCTGGTGGGGATGGAGCGGGCGGTGCGAGAGATGATCGCCGCCATTCATTTGCCGGCGCCGCTAGGAGAATAGCCTATGCAGATCCTGCCAGCCCAGGAAGTGCGCCGGCTGGATCTGCGCACTATCCAAGAACTAGGTATTCCCGCTGAACTTCTCATGGACACGGCCGGGCGCGCCATCGCCGACGTGATCACCGAGAGGCTGGGCCCCGGCAGCGGCCGCTCGGCGGTGGTGCTGGCCGGCGTGGGCAACAACGGCGGCGACGGCCTGGTGGTCGCGCGGGTGCTGGCGGGTCGTGGCTGGCTCGTCCACGTCCTGTTGGCCGGCGACCCAGCTAAAATGACAGCAGAAACGCAGCTGCACCACCGGGCGGCGCTGCAGTATCCCGGCCAGCAGGGGACGCTCAGCCTTGAGGCGGTGACCGAGGCGCCGCGCGGCCAAAGACTCAGCGACCTGCAAAATCGCTTGGAGCAATCAACTGTCATCGTCGATGCCCTGGCGGGGACCGGCCTGCAGGGGCCATTGCGCGAGCCCTTGCTTACCTTGGCGGCCCAGCTCGACGGGCACCACCGCGCGTTGGTGGTGGCGGCAGACATTCCCTCGGGGCTGTGCGCCACCACTGGCCAGGTGCTGGGTGCGGCGGTCCACTGCGACACCGTGGTGGCGATGGCGGCGCTCAAGCCGGGCCTGCTGCTCGGCCAGGGTCCGCAACTGCACCGCGAGCTGCGAGTCGCCGACATCGGCATCCCTCCGGCCTGGCTTGATGCTGCGCAGCCGCGCGGCGACCTGCTAGACGCCGAGCTGGCGCGCAGCTGGGTGACCCAACGTCAAGACCACGGTCACAAAGGGACTTTTGGCCATTTGCTGGCGCTGGCGGGCTCGCCTGGCAAGGGCGGCGCGGCCCTGCTGACTTGTGGTGCAGCACTGCGGGTCGGCACCGCACTGGTGACCTTGGGGGTGGTGCAACAGAGGGGGACCCAATGTCAACTGCGCGACCAGCTTGAAGGTTTGCTGCCAGACGTGATGGCCGAAGAGGCCAGCCCAGCGTCGCTACCCGCGCTGCTGCTGCGCAATTCGGCGGTGCTGGCCGGGCCGGGGATGGGCACGGGCGCAGAGGCCCTGCAGGCGCTGGAGCAGGTCGCGGCGCGCGCTACGGGACCTCTGCTCTTTGACGCCGACGCGCTGACTCTGCTGGCCGCCCAGCCCCAGCTGGTGGCCAGCGCGGCCGGTCGGCTGGTGCTCACGCCTCATCCCGGAGAGATGGCGAGGCTTCTCGGTCTAGAGGTCTCTGCGGTCGAAGCTGACCGGCTGGGCGCCGCCCGCGAGGCGGCCCAGCGCTGGCAGGCGGTGGTGGTGCTCAAGGGCCACCGCACCCTGGTGGCAGCGCCGCAGGGCCGCTGGGCCATCTGCAACCAGCCCAACGCCGCCCTGGCCCGCGGCGGCAGCGGCGACGTGCTGGCCGGAGCCATTGGCGGGCTGTTGGCCCAGGGCATGGCGCCCTTTGAGGCGGCGGCGCTGGGCGTGTGGCTGCACAGCCGCGCCGGGGCCGCGCTGCGCCGGCAGTTCGGCAGCCGCTCTGGGCTGGCTAGCGAGCTGGGGCTGCTGTTGGCCACAGCCGTGCAAGAGCTTGAATCCTGAGGCGCCACCTCCAAGATCCAGACCTTGGTGGCTGCAGCGGCGCGTGCGCTTGTCACCTGCGGCGGAGATCGCTACCGTGCAATCGATGATCAGGCGCCTTTCCAAATTGCCCCCGCCCGCGCCGCAATGGCTGGTGGCGCTGGGTATGGGGCTGCTGCTGTGCTGTGGCTGCGCCGAAGAGGGCGCCCCCGCGGGCAGCCAGTGCACCGCGGCGACCCAGTGCGCCAGCAATTTCTGCTACGCCAACCTGTGTCTGGAGCCGGCGGGCGATGACGACGGCGACGGCGTCCTCAACAAGCACGAGCACCAGGCTGGGGCTCATCCATTGCTGGGAGACAGTGACGGCGACGGCAAGCCCGACGGCCTGGAGTGGGGCAAGGGGTCCGCAGCTCTGGACGGCGACGGCGACGGCAAGCCCGACATCGTCGAGTCAGCCCTGGCCGATCGCGACGACGACTGCGTCCCTGACGAGCGCGACGCCCAAGACCAGTCTCCCCTGGGCGACCTCCAAAAGCTAAGCGAATTGGTGTGCTCACACACCGGGGTCTGCGCCAAGGTCGGTGCGGTCATCACAGCGGCCTGCGCGAAGGGCTCGCTTTCCTGCAACTACAGCGCCGTGCCCGGCTGGCAAGCTGCCGAAGCGTGCGACGGTGTCGACAACGACTGCGATGGCCAAACCGACGAGGGCTTTGTCTACCAGGGAGCCGCCATCGGCCAGACCTGCAGTGGCGTTGGCGAATGTGGCAAGGGCGTGGTGGTCTGCGCCACCGGCAAAGCGACCTGCTCGACCAATCCAGACGGCAGCCAGCCGCGGGTCAGCGCCGAGGCGTGCAACGGCAAAGACGACGACTGCGACGGTGACACCGACGAGGACTTTGGCCTTGGCCCCCTGACCGTCGGCGCACCGTGCCTGGGCAAGGGCGAGTGCGGCATCGGCGTGGTGATGTGCTTGAACAGCGCGCCCATCTGCTCGGCCGATCCCGCCGGCCCCCACAGCAAGGCCGCCGCCGAGACCTGCAACGCCCGCGACGACGACTGCGACGGCCAGACCGACGAAGGCCTTAGCCTGCAAGGCCAACCTCTTGGCGCAGCCTGCGCCCAGCTGGGTATCTGCGGCACCGGCGTGGTCAGCTGCGGCGCCCAGGGCTGGCCGGTGTGCTCCACCTCGCCCGGGCAGCCAGACTCGCCCGCCACCGCCGAGTCCTGCAACGGCATCGACGACGACTGCAACGGCCTGACCGACGAGGGTTTCTCTTGGAAAGGCGCGACCTTGGGCAGTCCGTGCACCGGTGCTGGCAACTGCGGCAAAGGCGCCGTGACGTGCAGCAAGGCCGGAGTCGCCACCTGCTCTACCTTGCCAGACGGCCCCTTCAGCCAAGCCGGCCCTGAGCTGTGCAACGGCCTGGATGACGACTGCGACGGCAAGACGGACGAGCAACTGCAATGGGGTGGCCTGGAATTGGGCGCCAGCTGCGACGGGACCGGCCCGTGTGGTCCCGGCAAGGTGGTGTGCGGCGCCGGCGGCGTAGTGACGTGCTCGACCAATCCCGACGGCCCAGCCAGCCAGGCCAAGCCAGAGCAGTGCAACAGCGAAGACGACGACTGCGACGGTCAGACCGACGAGAGCGTGGCTGTGCCGGCCACTGTGCCCTGTGCCGCGCCGGGAGTGTGCGCCGCCCTGGCACCGGCAGTCGACTGCAAATCCGGCCAGTGGTCCTGCGATTACAGCGGCCAGCCCAGCTACCAAGCGGTGGAACAGAGCTGCGATGGCCAGGACAACGACTGCGACGGCGCCACCGACGAGGGCCTGGCCATTGAGTGGACCGCCACTACCGCCTGGAGCGACGGCCGCCCGGTGGCCCGCCGCCAATTCGCCAGCGCTGCAGACAGTTGGGGCCGCGGCTACCTGGCCGGCGGCCTGGTGCCGACCTTGAACGGCGCCGAGGTGATGTCCGACGAGCTGTGGCGCCTGGACAGCACCAGCGGCACCTGGCAGCGCCTGGCCAGCCACCCGGCCTTGCAGCGCAGCCGCGGGGCCATGCTGGTGCTGGGCGGCCCCGGCGGCGCCACTTCGCAAGTCGCCCTGGTGGGCGGCATAGGCCCCGACGGCAAGCCAGCCGGCAGCGACCTGCTCGATTTTTCTGCGGCGCCCGCGGTCACTGCGCTGCCGGCGCCGCCTACCCCCGTGGTCGATGCTGCAGCGGTGCAGTCCGTGGGCGAATGGTGGCTGTTTGGCACCCGGCTGGACGGACAGGGCGGCGCCGTGCAGCGTTTTGACGTGCAGTCCAACACCTGGATCGGCTCGTGGCCACAGCCGCCCGGGTCGCCGTGGTCCTATGCAGCTTGTGAAGGTGCTGGGGTTCTGTACGCGCTGGCAGTGGACACCAAGGGAGAGAGCTCCCTGTCTGCCATCTCCCCCGGGGCCGCAGGCTGGCAGCTGCTGGCCGCCCCTCCCGCCGTGGCCACCCCCCTGACGGCGCCCGGTCGGCTGGTGTATCTGGCTTCCGCCGGCGAATTGTGGTGGCTGGGTGCGGCTACGGCCCAGGGTCCAACAGCGCCGCTGCGCTACCAAATCGCCAAGAAGAAGTGGCAAAGCGGCGTAGAGCCGGGCGCGCCGGCGCTGATTGAGCCACTGGCGCTGTCCAGCGGCCAAGGCTTGGTGCTGGCCATGGGCAGAGACAGCGACGGCCTGCCGCAGACCCAGGCGTGGCTGCGCAGCGCCACCGGCTGGCAAGACCTTGACGCTGAACCAGAAACTGCCGTGGCGGCCACCTGGCTGGCGGTGCCCGGCGGCGCGGTGCGCATGGGCGGCTTTGAGCCGCGCGGCCCCAAGCTGGTGGCCAACCGCAACGCCTGGCGCTACCTGGCCAGCTCTGGGTGGAAGCGCGTGCCCCTGCCTTCCGAAGCCCTGGGGCGCGGACTGGCCGCCGCCGTGCTTGGCCCCGGGGGCAAGCAAGTGCTGTACTGGGGCGGATCTTCGACGCTAGAACCCAGCCAGCTGCTCAGCCCTGGCAACCTGCTGCCAGCCGTGCAGACCCTGGCCCTAGACTGGCTGACCGGCCAGTGGAGCAGCGCCAGCAGTGCCGTGCAGCTGCAGCTCCCCTCTGTACAAGCCGACTCCACAGTGGCCGCTACCCTAGACCCGGGCCTGTGGTATGGGTTTTCGCCATTTGGCCTGAGCGGCGGCGCAGCGCTATGGCGGCTGGACTGGAACAAGGGCAAGTCCAATGTCTGGACATCGCAGCAAGGGCCGGGGCCCAAGTGGCAGCCCGGCACGGCGCTTGGCTTTGACGCCCAGGCCAACCGCCTGCTGGCGGCCCAGGTCAGCGGCGGCCTCAAGCTGTGGGTGCTGCAGTTCGGCCCCGATGGCGACTGGTCGCTCGCCCACAGCGACCCCAGCGTGCCAGACGGGCGCGCCGTGTGGATCGGCGGCCCCGGCCTGAAGGATCGGCTGCTGGCCATCCTGCCACCGCCCGGCAAGGGTCCGCCGCTGCTGAGGCTGGTCAAGCTGAGCGGCGGATCGCTGGAAGTGCAGCCGTGGACCGGCACGGCTCCGCCCTGGCTTGGCCTGGTCTCGCTGGCCTGGATCGGCGACTCGGCCTGGGCCGACGGCTCGCTGACCAGCGACGGTCGCTACCGCAGTGGCATCGAGCGCGTCCACCGCGTCTGCCCCAAAAATCCCTGATGCAGCAAACCCAACGTTCGCCCAGGGCTCCACAGCGGACTTGGTTTGGCGTGCGGAAAGAAGACCCGGCGCGAATTTCCTAGGCAGCTTCTTCGGTCAGGCCAATCAGCGGCCGCCGACCGTGCAGGATCGTGTCTTCATCCAGCAGGACTTCGCGCACCGACGCATCGCCGGGCACGTCGTACATGATCTCCAGCATGGCCTCTTCCAGGATGGCGCGCAGACCGCGGGCACCGACCTTGCGCTCAATGGCCTTTTGGGCCACCGCCCGCACCGCGGCCTCGGTGAACTTGATGTCGATGCCGTCCATCTCAAACAAGCGCTTGTACTGCTTGATCAAAGCGTTCTTGGGCTCGGTCAGCACCGACACCAGGGCGGCTTCGTCCAGCTCGTGCAGGCTGACGACCACCGGCAAGCGGCCCACAAATTCGGGGATGAGGCCAAACTTGATCAGGTCTTCGGGCTGCACTTTCTCCAGCAGGACGCCGGGGTCCTGGTGGCCCAGGGTGTGCGGCCGGTCAAAACCAATGGCCTTTTGCCCCACGCGCCGCTCGATCACCTTCTCCAGGCCGCTGAACGCGCCGCCGCAGATAAACAGGATGTTGGTGGTGTCCACCGCAATGAATTCCTGCTGCGGATGCTTGCGCCCGCCCTTGGGCGGCACGTTGGCAACGGTGCCTTCCAGGATCTTGAGCAGGGCCTGCTGGACGCCCTCGCCCGAGACGTCGCGGGTGATCGACACGTTCTCTGACTTGCGCGAGATCTTGTCGACCTCGTCGATGTAGACAATGCCGCGCATGGCAGCTTCCACGTCGTGATCGGCGGCTTCCAGCAGGCGGACGATGATGTTCTCTACGTCTTCGCCCACATAGCCGGCCTCGGTCAGGGTGGTCGCGTCGACAATCGTAAACGGCACCTTGAGGATTTTGGCCAGGGTCTGCGCCAGCAGCGTCTTGCCCGAGCCTGTGGGGCCCAGCAGCAGCACGTTGGACTTCTGCAGCTCCACGTCGTCTTTCTTGCCGGTCTTGCTGTCGATCCGCTTGTAGTGGTTGTAGACCGCCACGCTGAGCACTTTCTTGGCGCGCTCTTGGCCAATCACGTACTCATCCAAGATCTTGCGCAACTCCCTGGGCTTGGGAATGGCGGTGAGCACGGGGGCTTTGTCGTCGCGGTCGACTTCCTCGGCGATGATGTCGTTGCACAGGGCAATGCACTCGTCGCAGATGTAGACCGTGGGCCCAGCAATGAGTTTCTTGACTTCTTTCTGGGACTTGCCACAGAACGAACAGGCAAGGTTGCTGGCTTCACGGCGGCGATCGCTCATCTAGGGACTCCGCAGCGGCGCAGGGGGCGCAGCTGGTCAGGGACTAAAAGCATACAGCCGCGGGGGGACCCCGTCAAAACCGCCCGCTGCGCCAACCCTGTGGCATTGCCAGCAAAACTGCAGCTCGCCACCGCTGTGGCCCCAAGCGCGCCTGGAGCCGCGGCTATTTGCCTTTGCGCACCAGCACCTGGTCAACGATGCCGTAGTCCTTGGCAGCGTCGGCTCCCAGGTAGAAGTCGCGGTCGGTGTCGCGGGCGATCCGCTCCAGCGGCTGGCCGGTGTGCTTGGCCACGATGTCGTTGAGCACCTTCTTGGTCAGCAGCATCTCGCGGGCCTGGATGTCGATGTCCGCGGCCTGCCCAGAGAATCCGCCCAGAGGCTGGTGCAGCATCACCCGGCTGTGGGGCAGCGCGACTCGCCGGCCCTTGGTCCCCGCCCCCAATAGCACGGCCGCCATCGACGCGGCCTGGCCCAGGCAGATGGTCGAGATCGGGCACTGCATGTACTGCATGGTGTCGTAGATCGCCAAGCCGGCGTTGACATAGCCACCCGGGCTGTTGATGTACAGCGAGATCTCTTTGGTTGGGTCCTCGCTCTCCAAGAACAGCAGCTGGGCGATGATCAGGTTGGCCACCTGGTCATTGATCGGCGTGCCCAGAAACACGATGCGATCCATCAGCAGCCGCGAGTACACATCTTGGGTGCGCTCGCCGCGCGGCGTCGTCTCGGTCACAAAGATCGAGGCGGCCTGCAGCGGGCGGGCGTCCTGGGCGGGGGTGCGATTCATCGTCTGACCTCAGGTGCGCAAGAATTGTGCACAGATTGGAGCGCTGCAAGGCCGCACCGGCTGCGGTTATTCCCCGCCGGCAAGGGGAGCACGGGCTCTGGGCTGACCAAACTGCCGCCGCTCCCCGGCGGATCGACCGCCACCCTCGTCACGTTTGCAGCCGGCACAGCAGCCAACGGCCAGCCAACGTGTTCTAGCTGGTGGGTTGCCAACGGACCGGTGTTCGATGGAACAAGACCGTCCCAGCTGTAGCCCCCTGGGGCCGGCGAACAACGGGCGAGCATAACCCACCGCGAATCAACGGCTTTACCGACTGGCAGCGCCCTAGCCGTGGTTGTGGGTCGGGTCGTCGCAGTGGTCGGCGTCGTGGCCTTCGCCTTCCTCTTCCATCTCGCCGGCCATTTCGGTGGCGCGGCGCTTGGCGTTGTCTTCGCGAGCTGCGCGCAGCGTCAGTGCCGCGCCATTGGTAAAGCTGGCCACAGAAACCAGGTAGTCCATGGTCTTTTCGTGCTGCAGGCGCCGGCACAGCTCTTCGCGAGCGGCCGGGGTGGCGTACTGGCGGCGCAGCTGGGCGGCACCGCTTGGATTCTCTGCCGACAGGCGATCGACCTCGGCCACGGCCTGGGCGTCGTCGACGGTGATCTCCTGCTTCTTGGCCAGCGACTCCAGCGCCAGCGAGCGGCGCAGGGCCTGCTCGGCGTCTTTGGCCATCCGCGCCCGCATCTGCTGAATGTAGCCACCCAGCACTTGCATCATCCGCTCGTCCAACTGACCAAAGCTGCGGCGCAGCTGCTCATCGACGTAGCCATCGACCACCGAGCCGGGCACTTCAATGGTGTTGACCGTCACCAAGTTGTCGACCACAGCGCCGCGCTTGAACTCTTTGCTGCGGCGCTCGGCCTCGACCTGCACTTCGGCCTGAACCTTGGCCGTCAGCGCGGCCAGATCGGCCTCTCCCAGGTCCTTGGCAAACTCGTCGTCCACAGCCGGAATGGCCATGCGCCGCACTTCATGGACGGTGGCCTGGATCGCCACTTCGGCGTCCTGGGCAAACGGCGCATCGCCCTCGGCAGCGGTCACAGTCTTCTCAATGGTTTCTCCGGCCTTGGCGCCCACCACTGCCGCTTCCACCAGCTTGTTCAGGCGGCCATCGCCCAGCAGCACCCGGCGCTTCTGGCCTGACAGCGGCGCTTCTTCCGAGCCCTGGACCTGGGCGGTAAAGTCGATCTCGACCTCGTCGCCGTTCTGGGCGCCGTCTTCGACCGTGACCCACTCACCTTTTTCGCGTGCCTTGGCTTCCAGAGCCTCGACCACGTCGTCGCCGTCGGGCTCGACCACACTGGCGGTCAGCTGCGCGCCTTCGTAGCCGCTCAGGTCCAGGTCGGGCAGCACTTCGATCTGCACGGTGACCGTCAGCTCGCGATCGCGGGCCAGCTCCGACAGCTCTTCGACCTCAGGGCGACCCACGGCGCGCAGATCGGCCTTCTCAATCGCGGTGAACACCGTGTCGCTCAGCAGCTTGTCCAGCACTTGGCGGCGCACTTCGGTGCCGTACATCCGCTCGATCATGGCGCTGGGCGCCTTGCCGGGCCGAAAGCCGGGCAGGCGCGCTTTGGCGTTGATCTTGGCGACGACCGCGCTGAAGGCCGAGCCGACCTGCACGGCGGGAACAGCGTAGCGCATGCGGCGGCGAACGGAGCTGACGGCTTCGACCTGGATGTTCATCGGGATCTCCTGACGGCGCTGACCGTCACCTGCGTAGGGGGAGGGACCAAGCCGCAGCAGGCGAACCCTGTTTTTCCAGGGACTTTAGTGCGCCTGCCGCAGCTGGGGATGGTGCGAGAGGGGGGACTTGAACCCCCACGCTGTGAAGCGCCAGAACCTAAATCTGGTGCGTCTACCAATTTCGCCACTCTCGCATACTCGCAGCGGTGCCGCGCCTGCCCTTCTGCCGGGTTGCTCACCGCTGTCGGCATCAGCAGAACGGCGGCCGGCCCGGCAGGCCGCAAAAAGCAGGAACGCCGGAGCGGTCCTGGCTTGGTTCGCGGTGGCCAAAGGGCCCGCGGACATCGGCCTGTTCCGGCTCCGGCGCTAGCGGCGGTGCAGAGATCTTAGCGGCGATCGCTCGCTGCGCGGACTACTGCGCCACCGGTGGTGCCCCCTGAGTGATTCGAACACTCGACCTACGGATTAAGAGTCCGCTGCTCTACCAGCTGAGCTAAAGGGGCGTCGGGATTCAATTGTCTATCTGCCTGTGCGCGTGTCTATCGAGCTTGAGCGCGGCGGCTTGGGGCCCTTGGACCCGGCGGCGGCGCGCACTCTAGCTGACCTCTGCGCTGCGATCAACCCCTCGGAGCAGGCCGGTGGGCTGGCCCTGCGGCTCTCGCCAGTTGTGGTGCTGGCGCGCCCGGCAGGATTCGAACCTGCGACCTGCGGATTCGAAGTCCGATGCTCTATCCGGGCTGAGCTACAGGCGCGTCGCAGAAGCTCTGGAGGGCCAACCGAATCCGCGCAGGTTTCGGCATTTGGGCCTTGCGGCCGGGGCGACTCCAATCTTTCAGACTCTCTGGCCGGTCCCGGTCTTCGTGGCTGTTCCGGGGCTGTACTTGGCCTGTGCTTGGCCTGTACTTGGGCTGTACTTGGTCTGTACTTGGGCTGTACTTGGTCTGTACTTGGGCTGTACTTGGGCTGTTCTGGCTACTGGATTGTCTTTACAGAGTCCAGTCTTTCCACAGTCCAGACTTTTCTAGGTCCAGACCGCAGCGCGCTGCGATCCTTCCCTGCCGTGGTTGCCAAGTCCGTCGGGGCGCGCGGCCCAAGCCCACTAGGGACTGACGGTTCTCTGGCTGGGGTGGATGGCGGGTTTTGAACCCGCGACATCGGGTACCACAAACCCGCGCTCTACCAGCTGAGCTACATCCACCACTGGCGGGGGGAAGGATACGCAGCTGTCGCTGGACGTCAAGAGCCCGGCCAAAAAAAGTCGCCACCACCCGCCCGCCGCCACCCAGCCGCCACCCAGCCGCCACCCGGGCGCGCCAGGCTGCAGAAGTCGCCCGCCGCTGCCGGCCGCGCACCTTGCGCCCGGGTCGGAGAATCCTAGGGTGTGACGACGACGGCGCTGGGAATAGTTCCCGCGGCGGTCGCGTTGTGGTTCAGGTGGGCGGCGGTTCTTGGGGTGGTTCCCGGGTTTGCTGTCCGCGGAGGAATGCATGATCAGCTTGTTCTCAACGCAGCGTCGCCAGCGCGAAGCCTTTGAACGGGAAGCAATGCCGCACCTATCGGCCTTGCACGCCTACGCGCTGCATCTGTGCCGCGACCAGGCCGACGCAGAGGACTTGGTTCAAGAGACCTACATCAAGGCCCTGGCCAACTTTGCCTCCTACCAGACGGGCACCAACTGCCGCGCTTGGCTGTTCCGCATCCTCACCAACACGTACTTCAACCTGCGCCGCAGCCGCAAGCGCCACAACGCCGTGGACATGGACGCGGCCCCCGAGCTCGAGCTGCAGGTCGCTGAGGCCTCGCAAGATCAAGGCATCTACCGGCCGATCGATGCCCAGCTGCTGGACGGCGTGGTGTCTCGCCACGTGACCGAAGCGCTGGATTCGCTGCCGCCAGAGTTCCGCTCGGTGCTGCTGCTGGCCGATCTGCACGACTTTTCCTACAAGGAAATCGCCGACGTCCTGGAGTGCCCGGTCGGCACGGTGATGAGCCGGCTGTACCGGGCCCGCCGGGCGATGCAAAAGAAGCTGCTGGACCACGCGATGCGCGAGGGCATCGTGACCCGGCCGGTGGTCGATCAAGACGGCGTGGTCGACCTGGACTCTTTCCGGCTGCGGGCCAAGCGCGCGGTGTAGCGCCGCGTACCCCAGCCGGAGCTGTGGCGATCAGCGGAGTTGTCGTGGTCGTTGGATCGTGGTGATCGCTGGGTTGTGGTGATCGCTGGGTTGTGGTGATCGCTGGGTTGTGGTGATCGCTGGGTTGTGGTGATCGCTGGGTTGTGGTGGTCGCTGGGTTGTGGTGATCGCTGGGTTGTGGTGATCGCTGGGTTGTGGTGGTCGCTCGGGTGGTCAGGGATGCAGTAGTCGTGGGAATTTTCGGACCCGGGAGTGGAGAGGAAGCGCAATGAACTGTCAGGACGTGCAGAAATTTGCCTTTACTTACCTGGACGCCGAGTTCGACGCCCGCGAGCGCGGCGAATTTGAAGAGCACCTGCGGCTGTGCTGCGACTGCAGGACGATCGTCTCGCGCGACGCCATGATGAAAGACCTGGTCGCCCGCCATCTGCACGCATCGCCGTGCCAGGTAGAGAACCTGCGGGCCCGGGTCTGCCAGGGCATCGACCGCAGCCAGCGCCGGCAAATTCAGACATCGATTGGTGTTTCTGTGGCAGTGCTGGCGGTGATGGTGGTGACGGTCGGCCAGATCCTGCCCGGCGATCACCCTGGTCGCAGCGAAGGCCAGCCCTTGGATGGCCTGGGGCGGGTCAACAGCGCGGGTTTTGGCGGCGGGCTGAACGGGCGCCAGGCGGCGGCACCCCAGCAGGCGGCACCGCTGCAGGTTCAGGGGCCCAGCAGCGCGCGCCAGAGCCAAGCCGCGGCGGCGCTGGCAGCGGTCCAGCCCAGCCGACCGCTCGCAGCGGCGCAAGCTGGCGGCAATCAAGTCATTCCGCAGGTACTGCCGGCGGCCGGGGCCTCGGCAGGCCAGGTGGTACAGGCGGGCCTGGGCGGTCGCGCCGGCTTGGCCGATGACAGCCTGGGCGAGCGCGGCGGGGCGATGCAGCGGGTGGCGGCGCGCGTCGACCTGGTGGCGCGCGAGGGCGGTCAGCGCGATGCCGGCCAAGTGCTGGCTGGCACGCTGGGGCCGGGGGCCCTGACCGAGCGCAGCCCCTTTGGCGCGGTGCGCTCAGAAGAGAGCCTGCGGCAGATGGTGCAGGTCCATCTGGCTGATCTGCCGCCAGAAGTGGCGGGAACGCCAGCGCGGGTCCAGCGCTACCTGCAGCTGCGGGTGCCCGGTGCGGCAACCCTGCCGCTGGCCCATGGCGCAGGAATCACCTTGCGCGGCGCGCGGATCGGCGTCATCGGTGGGCAGACGGCCGTGCTGTACAGCTACATCGCCTACGGGTCGCCGCTGACCGTGATCGGCCGGGCGCGCGCCCAGGGCCAAGAAGTCGACGTGGAGCAGACCGGGCCAGACCAGCGCGATCCTTCCGGCTTGGTGCTCGATCACCGCGCCGGACTTCAGCTGCTGCACGTAGTCTCTCACCAGCAGGTGCTGACGCTGGTGGGCGACCTGCCCGCTCCGGCGATGCTGCAGCTGTTGCCTGCCGGCAGCCTGCTGTAGCGCCACGGCTCTTGCCCAATTCCTTAGTAGCCATAACGCATTGCTGAATGTTCGGGCCAAGCTGCCCAGCGCTCTACCCAGACCTGCCTGGCTGCGACCTCAGGCCGCGGGGTCCGCCGGGCGCTGGCGCAATTCAGCGGCGATGGGACCAAAAAACGGCAGCGCCACGGCGATCCGCACCACCAAGTACGTCGCGATCTGCAAGGTCGAGTAGGCGTCGATGACCGGGCCGGCCGCGGCGGCGGTGACCACAAACGGCGCATAGAACTGGCGCATCAGCAGCTGGGTAGAGCCCACGCCGCTGACGCTGATCGGCAGCGTGCCCACCACCGTGGTGATCGGCAGGGCGATAAACAGGCGCCCCCACTGCGGCTGCATCTGAAACGCGCGCATGGTGAAGAAGGCGGAGACGGCATACAGCAGGATCAGCACCGAGCGCATCGCCACCCCGATCAGCAGTGCCTGGGGGCGCAGAGCCGCCAGGGGCCGCAGTGGCGCAAAATTACGCAACTTATCAACAATTGGCAGGCGCCACCGCGACTGGATGACCAGGGCACCGCTTAGGGCGCCCACAAACACCACCAGCGCCACCATCTTCAGCCAGCCCTGCAGCTGCGGGTACGGGCCAAAAAACTCAGGCGCCATCCATACTCCAACCATGCTCATGGCCGTCACGGCCAGGATGTCGAGGTAGGACAGCAGGGCCAGCGCCCCGGCCGCTTCCATGAAGGGCACGCCTTTGCGCCGGCCGACCAGCCACGCCATGCCCATCGCCGCCGCGTGGTAGTTGACGATATTGATGAGGTAAGACGCGGCCTTGAGCGGCAGCAGCTGGCGCAGGCCCAGCGCCTGGGGGTGGCCGCGGTGGCCCAGCGTGGTGCGCAAAAGCCACGTCAGGCACAGCGCGTCGTACAGCCACACCACCAGCACAGAGGCCACGGCGACCACGGCAAAGGCCAGCATGTCGGCCCGGTCGATCGCCTCGGCCACCCGCTGCAAATCCAAGGTGCGAAAGAAGTAGGCCAGCAGCACCACCAAGCCCACCAGCGGCAGCAACTGGCGGGTGCGGTTCTTCCAGCCTGCGGCGGCGTCGGGCATGATCGCGGTCTCCGGGCCATAGCGGCCCGCTGCTGATCTAGCACAGAGAGCCAATCATGCGCGAGACAAGCGCCGCCGCCCCGCCAGACCAAGCCGCGCCTGCCGCCGCCCACCCAGCCAGCCGCGGCGCCCCTGGGGCTGAGGCGCGGGCCAGGGCCATCGCAGCCCTGCTGAGCGTCGATGCGGGCGAGCAAGGCAGCCAAGCGGCCCTGCAAACCGTACTGGACAAGCCCTGGCCCCTGCAGGGCGCCGACCGCGGCCTCTGCACGGAGCTGGTGTACGGCGTGCTGCGACGACAGCGGTCGCTGGATCGCTGGATCGCGCCGTCGTGCAAGCACGGCCTGGTGTCGATGCCGGCCTCCAGCCTGACGGCGCTACGCCTGGGCGCCTACCAGCTGACCGAGCTCGATCGCGTGCCCGCCTTCGCCGCGGTCGATGCCACGCTGCAGGCTCTCAAGGGCATGGTTGGGCCGCGCTCGCCGGCAATTGGCTTTGTCAATGCGGTCTTGCGCTCATTGGCCGGCCGGGCGACCAGCGGCGACCGGCCCGACAGCGACGACCTGCCGGGGTGGATGAGCCAGTGCATCGCTGAGTTTGCCGCCGACGCCGGCGTGGACCCGGCCGAGCTACAGGCAGCCTTTCACTTGGCCGCGCCGACCCACCTGCAGCTGCTGGGCGATGGCGCCAACGGCCGGGCCGACCTGCAACAAGCTGGTGTAGAGACTGTAGAATTGCCGGTCCCCGGGGCGCTGTTGGTCCGCGGCGGTGCG
This sequence comes from uncultured Myxococcales bacterium, assembly GCA_903919145.1. GTDB lineage: Bacteria > Myxococcota_A > UBA9042 > UBA9042 > UBA9042 > SXRM01. The sequence goes on along the minus strand of CAIXGW010000156.1, from coordinate 43,935 downwards.
GCGCTGCTGGCGGCCGGGCTTGGCCACAGCTATCTGGTGCAGGACGCCGGCAGCGCGGCGGTAGCGGCCTATGTGGCGGCCCGCCCCGGCTTGAAAGTGCTCGACCTGTGCGCTGGGCGCGGGGTCAAGTCGGCGGTGCTGGCGGCCCAGGGGGCCGAGGTGACGGCGGTCGACCTCTCGGCCGAAAAGCTGGCCAATGCTCAGGAATTGTGCCAGCAGGCCGGCGCACCGCTGCATCAGGTGCTGGCCGCCGATGCCAGCATGCCGCTGGCCCTGCCAGAGGGCAGCTTTGACGCGGTGCTGGTCGACGCTCCGTGCACCGGTCTGGGCACCGTGCGCCGCCGCCCGGAGATCCGCCACCGCCGCCGCGCCGCCGATCTGTGGGGCATGGCCGCCCTGCAAGACGCGATCGCCGATCAAGCGGTGCGGATGCTGCGGCCGGGCGGGGTGCTGGTGCTGGCGACTTGCTCGGTGGCCCGCCAGGAAGGGCCGCAGTGGGTGGCAGGCGTGCTCAAGCGCCATCCACAACTATGCTTTGATCCCGGTGATTTTGCGTGGGCGGCGCCGTTTCTGGGCCGCGACGGGATGCTGCGCACCCACCCGCTGCACGCCGGAATGGACGGCTTTTTTGCCGCGCGGCTGGTCAAGCAGGCCTAGGCGCTGGCGGCGGCGGCGAAAAAAATCGCGCCACCCTGAAAAAACAATTCGGCGGCCCGCGGTTTTTGTCGCCAGACAACGAAACCTCTACATCAGCTCATCTGCAGCTGGAGAGGAACCATGAACTCGCGCCGTCTTGCCGCCGACCTGCAGCTGGCCCTTGGCTTGCCCACCGATCCCCCCTTCGCGACAGAATCCGCCGCGCAACGTCCCCGCCCCGTGCAGGTGCTGCAGCGCTGGGGCGACCAGGTCGCCGTCGTAGGCCCGTGGCCGCAGCAGGCGCGGGCGGTGGCGGTGATCGGCACCCGCCAGCCGTCGGCGGATCAGCTGCAGTGTGCCGAAGCAACGGGGGCGGCCCTGGCCAGCCTGGGGGTAACGGTGGTCAGCGGTGGGGCTCTGGGCATCGACGCGGCAGCCCTGCGCGGCGCCCTGCAGGCCGGCGGCCCGGCGGTGGCGGTGCTGCCGCGCCATCCCGACCAGCCCTACCCCCCCAGCCACCAGCCGCTGTACGCCGAGATCGCCCGCCAGGGCGGCTGCCTGATTGGCCTGCAGGAGCTGGCGGGTCCCATGCCGCGCTGGGCTTTTGTCCGCCGCAATGCTCTGTTGATCGAGCTGGTCGACGCCGTGATCGTGGTAGCAGCTGGGCTGCACAGCGGCACCTTGCAGGCGGTGCGCGCGGCCGATCGCGCCGGACTGCCCCTGGCCGCCCGCTGCTGGAGCGGCGACCCGGATCCCTCGCCGGGCACCCGGCTGATGGCAGAGGCCGGTGTGGCCGAGCTTCCAGAGCCTGCCGACCTGCAAGCCTGGCTCGACAGCATTGCAAAGATCCAAGAAATTCATAAGCCGGCTCGCAAGTCCCCCCTTGGCAGGGCGCTGGCTGCCAGCGCTCCGGCGGGCGGGCGGACCCGGGTGGCGGCGCCGCTGCGGCCAGACAGGTCGCAGGGGACCGTTGACGTAACGGCCCCGGGCTGGCAAAGCTACGCCGGCTCGCGGCCCGCAGCACAGGCCGCGGCGGCGGCGGATGTCGCCCCCTTGCATGGCCAAGACGCTTTGCTGTGGGCGGTGTTGGCTGAGTTTGGAGCCGCTGGCGCCACCCTGGAACCGCTGTCGCAGGCGGCCCAGATGGCAAGGGCGACCGCGGCGGCGCTGCTGTTGAACCTGGCGGTAGCTGGGCGGGTGCGTCAGAGTTCAGATGGCAGTTATGTCGCCCAGTAACGCGCTTTGACGCGGCCTGCGGCGACCCCCGGCAGGGGTATAGAGGCATACATGGCACGGTCAGAAAGCGCTGCAACCACTGGAAACGCCAAGAAGTCTGCTGAAGCAGTCCCGCCGGGGCCGCCAACAGCGGCAGAAGGCGCCAAGGCCAAGCCGCGCGCCAGCAAGAACCCCGGCGGCAACGTGCTGGTGATCGTCGAATCGCCCACCAAGGCCAACACCATCCGCAAATTCCTGGGCGACGGCTATGAGGTCGAGGCTTCGGTCGGCCATGTCCGCGATCTGGTAGAGAGAAAGACTGATCTGCCTGAAGGGGATCCGCGCCGCGACCAAAAATGGATCAAGTACGGCGTGAACACAGAGAACGGCTTTGAGACCTTGGAAGAGGTCTACTTGGTGCCGCCGCAAAAGGCGCGCCAGGTAGCGCTGCTCAAGCAAGCTCTCAAGCGCGCCGACCAGCTGTACCTGGCCACCGACGACGATCGCGAGGGCGAGGCCATCTCCTGGCACCTGGCCGAAGAGCTAAAGCCCAAGATCCCGATTCACCGCCTGGTTTTTCACGAGATCACCCGCGAGGCCATTGCCGCCGCTCTGGCCAACCCGCGCGAGCTCGACGTCAACCTGGTCAGTGCCCAGCGCACCCGCCGGGTGATCGATCGCCTGTACGGCTGGGATGTGTCCGAAGTGCTGTGGCGCAAGATCAAGCCAGGCCTGTCGGCGGGGCGGGTGCAGTCGGTGGCCCTGCGGCTGCTGGTCGAGCGCGAGCGCGAGCGCATTGCCTTTGTCAGGGCCGACTGGTCCAGCGTCCATGCCAACCTCCTTAAAGGCAAAGAGGGTTTTGCCGCACACTTGACCCAGGTCCAGGGCCAGCGGGTCGCCACCGGCAAGGACTTTGACGCGGCGACGGGGCAGCCGCGCGCCGGCGTGCTGGTGCTGGACCAGGCCGCCTCGGAAGCCCTGGTAGCGCGCCTGCGGACCGCCCAGGCGGTGGTGCAGCAAGTCGAGACCAAGCCGCAGATCCTGCGCCCGGCGCCGCCGTTCACCACCTCCACGCTGCAGCAAGAGGCCAACCGCAAGCTGCGCTGGTCGGCGCGCCAGACCATGCAGACGGCGCAGCGCCTCTATGAAAACGGCCATATCACCTACATGCGCACCGACTCGGTGACGCTGTCGACCCAGGCCATCGACGCCGCCCGCCACCTGATCGCCGAGCAGTACGGCGCCGCCTACCTGCCGGCAAAGCCACGGCAATACCAGACCAAAGTGGCCAATGCCCAAGAAGCCCACGAGGCGATCCGCCCCGCCGGCACCCGCTTTGCCGCCCCGGCCGACGTGGCCTCGCAGGTCAGCAACGACGAAGCGCGCCTCTACGACCTCATCTGGAAGCGCACCGTGGCCAGCCAGATGGCCGATGCCCAGGTCGAGCAGACCAGCGTCGACATCGCCGTGCAGCCGAGCGACCGCGGTCCGGCGGCTCTGCTGCGCGCCAGCGGCCGGGTCACGCGTTTTGCTGGATTCTTGAAGGCCTACGTAGAAGGCAGTGACGATCCAGAGGCCACGCTGGCCGATCGCGACGACGCCTTGCCGGCCCTGGCCATCGGCGACGTGCTGCACTGGGGCGAGCCGCCGCTGCAGGCCCAGCACCACACCACCCAGCCGCCGGCGCGCCTGTCTGACGCCTCGCTGGTCAAGGCCTTGGAAGAAAAAGGCATTGGCCGGCCGTCGACCTATGCGGCGATCCTGCAAAACCTGCTCGACAAGGTGTACTGCTTCCGCAAAGGCCAGGCGCTGGTGCCGACTTTTATGGGCATGGCCGTGGTCACCATGATCGAAACGCACATGCCGCACCTGGTCGACTACGCCTTCACCGCGCGTATGGAAGAGAGGCTGGACCGCATCGCCACCGGAGAGGACGACGTCTCGGCCTACCTGCGCGGCTTCTACTCAGACGGCCTGGATTTTGGCGGCGAGCACGTGGCCGGTCTGCGGCCGCTGCTGACCGCAGTCCGCGACCACATTGACCCCCAGCAGGCCAGCTCGGTCACCCTGCAGCACCCCGGCCAGCCGCCGGTGGTCGTGCGCATCGGCAAGTACGGCACCTTCGTCAAGCTGGGCGACCGAACGGCGACCGTGCCCGACGACGTCGCGCCAGACGAGATGACCCTGGCGCGCGCCGAGCAGCTGATCGAGCAAAAAGCCAAGGGCGATGCCCCGCTTGGCAGCGATCCCGTCAGCGGTCGGCCGGTGTACCTCAAGAACGGCCGCTTTGGCTGGTTCTTGCAGCTGGGGGCGATGGACGAACCGGTAGAGGACCGCAAGAACGTCAGCCTTTCCAAAGGCATGGAGCCAGACACGGTGGATCTGCCCCTGGCGCTGCGGCAGCTGACCCTGCCCAAGGTGCTGGGCACCGATGCCGCCACCCAGCAGCCCGTCACCGCCCACGCCGGTCGCTACGGCGACTATGTGCAACTTGTTGAAGAGCGCCGCAATTTGACGCCGGGGCGCTTTGCCGTCGATGCCACGCTGCAAGAGGCGGTGGCGCTGCTGGCCAAGCCCAAAAGCCGCGGCGGGCGCGAGCACTTGCGCGACATCGGCCAGACCGCTGAGGGGGTGACGGTCTCGGTGTGGAGCGGCCGCTTTGGCCCCTACGTGACCGACGGCACCCGCAACGCCACGATCAAGGTGACCGATCTGGACACCATCGCGTTGGCCAAAGCCCTGGAGCTGCTGGCCGCGGCCGACAAAGCCCGCACCGGCGACGTCCTGGGCACCGATCCGCAAAGCAATCAGCCCGTCCGCCTGCTCAGTGGCCGCTTTGGCCCCTACGTGACCAACGGCGCCGTCAACGCCAGCTTGGCGCGCGGCACCCAGCCCGAAGAGATCAACCTGGAGATGGCCCTGGACCGGCTGCGTCACTTTGGCAAGCCCGCCAAGACCAAGGGTAAAGCCCGTAAAGGCTCGCCCAAGGCAGCGGGCAAGGCACCTGGCGCTGCGTCAAAGACCGAGGGGGCCGCTGCCGGCAAAAAGGCCCCGACGGCCAAGAAGGCAGCGTCGTCCAAGCCAACCGCTGAGTCCAAGCCAACTGCAGAGTCCAAGGCAGCAGCCCCAGTCAAGAAGGCGGCCCCGGCCAAGAAGGCCGCCAAGCCGACCCCGCCCACGGGCAAGGTGGTCAACAACGCCGTGGGCAAGGCCAGCACGGCAAAACCAGCCGTTGCGCCAGTAGAAGTGGCGCCGGCGCCCAGCAAGCCGTCGGTCGTCGTCCGCCGCGGACCCCGGCCCTAGGCCAGAGGTTTGGAAAGGCGCTCTAGTCCGGGGCCGTCAGCAGCAGCCCCATCGGCTGCAAGCCCTCAAGAGCTTTGGCGATCTTCTTCTTGAGATTGGTCTCGATCTGGCGCACCCGCTCGCGCGAGATGCCAAATTCATCGCCAATGTCCTGCAGCGTCACTTCCTGATCGGCCAGCAGGCGCTTGGTCAGAATGGCGATCTCTTTGTCGTTGAGGTGATCGCGCAGGGTCTCCAGACGGCTGGCCACCAGCGAGCTCACTTCGGCGCTGGCAAACTGCTCTTCTGTGCTGGGCCCAGGCGAAGCCATGGTCTCTGACAGCGTCATGCGGCCATCGTCGCCGATGTTGCCGTCCAGGTTGAGGTCGTGGCGCGCCGCGTGGGCTGCCCGCCGCCACTCTTCGACTTCGCTCTCGCGCGGGGTGCGCGGTGCCGGCCGAGCGGCGCGCTGGTCGCGGATCACTTCGGCGGCGATCAAGAAGGTCTCGTCGTCTTCTATGGCGTGATCTTCAATGACCACCTCAACTTCGGCGTCAGCGCTGCCATCGGCGTGGCTGCCATCGGCCCCCAGCAGCTTGTCATCGCCGCCGATCTCGCCGTCCATGCCTTCGGGGTCGGGAACGCCGCGCTTGCCAAACAGCACCCGCCGCTGCTGCGACACTGGCCCGACTTTGACCAGCGACCACGAGTTGATGATGTAGTTCTGGATGTAGGCCTTGATCCACCACACGGCGTAGGAGATCAGCCGATACCCGCGATCTGGCTTGAATTTGCGCACGGCCTTCATCAGGCCAATGTTCCCCTCTTGCACCAGGTCGGTCAGGCGGATGTCGTAGTGGGCAAACTGATAGGCAATCTTGACCACAAAGCGCAGGTTGGCCGTCACCAGGGCCCGGGCTGCCACGGCATCGCCGGTCTCCTGAAACTGCTTGGCCAGCGAGTACTCCTGTTCACGGGACAACAGCGGATAGCGATTGACCTCTTGAAGGTACTGCTCCAGCGTGTCTTTGAGGATGGGTTCGCGCGCAGCCATGGGGTGTCCTTTGTTTGTCGCGGTCCATTGCATTGCGCAATCCTCCGGGCGGGCCCGAGTAGGAGCCCGTCCAACAAATTGCGCTTCACCAGTTGATGAGGCGCAGGGCAAACCAGCCAGCGTGGCACCTAGAATGGTAGGCCAACTCTGCATGCTAGGCCACCGGGCAAGTCACGACCAGGTGCAGCCCGGTTGCCAGGTGGTCCCTTGACAACCCACCAGACGCCGCACACATTCCAGTCACGGGTATGCACGCCCGAGCCCACGCAGAGCCACCGATGAGCCCATCTTCGCCACTGCCAGGCAGCGAACTGCCGCACGTCGATTTCCACACTTTCCTATTGTCGCTGGCTAGTTCGGCGATGGTCCACCTGGGCCGCGTCCCCGATCCAAGCGGGGCCGAGCTAGAGACCAATTTGGCAATGGCCCGACAAACCATAGACATTTTGGTGATGCTGCGCGACAAGACCCACGGCAACCTCGACGCCAACGAAGCCGTGCTGCTCGACCGCGTGCTGCACGACCTGCGGCTGGCCTGGGTAGAAGAGTCCAAAGCCAAGTATTCCTAGCAGCGGCCGGAGGTTCTATGACGTCAGCGCCGCGGCGACGCGCCGAAACTGTGCTGATCGTCGACGACGAGGTGGCCTTTGTCGAGTTGCTCGGCGATCACCTGTCGGCGTGCGGCTTTCGCATCCTCAAGGCCTCTGACGGCTTGGAAGCGCTACAAATCCTCAAGAAAAATAAAGTCGATCTCCTGCTGACCGACCTGCAGATGCCGCGCATGACTGGCCTGGAGGTGGTAGAGACCCTGGCCCGCCAGGATCGCCTGCCGCCAACGGTGGTGATGAGCGCCTACGGCAGCTTGGAGATCGCCCTGCAGGCGGTGCGCCTGGGCGCCATCGACTACATCCCAAAGCCCTTTCGCCTGCCCGAGGTCGAGCTCAAGGTCCGCTTGGCGATTGAAAAATACGCCGTGGCCAACCAGCCGCGTCCGGGTCGTCTCCACGCCACCATTGGCGATGACCCAGCCGCCGCCGACGCGATCGCCGCAAGGGCTGAGGGCGACGATCCCAACGCAACCGAGAACGATACCGGTGTGATCGTAGCGACTTCGCGGATCTTTTACGGGATGGTTGGCCAGTCGGCGGCAATGCTGCAGCTGTTTCGCCAGATCGAGCGGGTCGGGCGGTTTGGCTCCACGGTGCTGATCACCGGCGAGTCGGGCACCGGCAAAGAGCTGGTCGCGCGGGCCCTGCACCAGGCCAGCCCCAGGGCGCGGATGCCCTTTGTGGCAGTCAACTGCGGCGCCATTCCGGCCAACCTGTTGGAGTCCGAGCTCTTTGGCCATGTCCGCGGCGCCTTTACCGACGCGACCTCCGACCGCAAGGGCCTGTTTGAAGAGGCCCACGGCGGCACGCTGCTGCTGGACGAGATCATCGACCTGCCTTTGCATCTGCAGGTCAAGCTGCTGCGGGTGCTGCAAGAAGGCGAAATTCGACGGGTCGGCGGCAACAAGGCGATGACGGTCGATGTGCGGGTGGTGGCGGCCAGTGCCGTGCCGGCGCGCCAGCGGGTGCGCGAAGGTGCCTTTCGCGAGGACCTGTTCTACCGGCTGAGCGTCATCGAGCTGGTGGTGCCGTCGCTGCGCGATCGCAAAGAAGACATTCCGCTGCTGGTAGAGCACATCATCGAAAAGGCCAACCAGCGCCTGGGGACTTCGATTCGCGGGCTGCAACCACAGGCCCTGGCGCGCCTGCACGGCTGGCACTGGCCGGGCAACGTCCGCGAGCTGCAAAACGCCATTGAGCAGGCCTGCGTCATGGCCGAAGGCCACACGATCACCGCCGATCTGCTGCACCTGGGCGACACGCCCAAGTCGACGCCGCCGCCGCGGCTGTCTGTGGACCCCAACGCCCTGTCGATCCCCGCGGCCGTCGAGGCGACCGAGCGCGCGTTGATCGTTGCCGCGCTAGAGCGCACCGGCGGCAATCGGACCCACGCCGCCGACCTGCTGGACATCTCTCCGCGCAATCTGCAGTACAAGATCAAGCAGTACGCCATTGATTCGCAGGCGCCGGTCGGTCGGCCGCCGCGCCAGCCCGGGAGCTAGGAGTCGGCTGGGATCATCCCCGACCGGTTCGCCGCCAGTTTGCGTTTTTTTAGGAGCCTATCGGTGGTCCAGAGACGATCCAATAGTCTTGAGCAGTTATACGCAGTCTGCCGCAACGCTCGGAAAGGCTTCTAGGCCATGGCGCCCCCTGCGCTGCGACTGCTGGGCCTGGCCGATCGCTTGCGGGCGCGCTACCCGCTGCTGGGCCTGATGGCGGCCGACGAGCGCGACGGCGCAGCCCAAGTGCAGCTCGCGGCGGCGGCCATGGGCTTGGCAAGCCAGCTGCTCAGCTACGGCCGCGGCGATGCGGTGGCGCAGACCCTGGACGCCGTGGAGGCGGCGCTTGCCCTGCACCTGCCGCAGACCCGCCCAGCGGCATCGCCAGCCCCCGAGGGCCGGCGCGGGCCTACCGTGCTCATCGCCCCCGGCGGCGCGCGGCTGCTGGCCGATCCGCTGGCAGTCCAGGTGCTGAGCGAGCGACTGCTGGATCTAGAGCGCGCCGGGCTGACGCTGGTGCTGGTCGGCCCCGGGTTGCTGGCGCCGCCCAGCCTGGCCCGCGACCTGGTGCTGCTGACGTTGCCGCTGCCAAGCCGTGCCGAGCTGGAGCCGCTGGCCAGAGCGGCCCTGACCGAGCCAACGGGGGCCGACCAAAAAGCTGAGCTGACGCCCCAACTTCTTGAAGAGGCGGTCCAGGCACTGCAGGGCCTGACGCTGGCCCAGGCGCGGCGGGCCCTGCGGCGGGTGCGCGGCCGCGATCCCAGGGGGACCCTTACAGAACTGCTTGCAGAGAAAAGAGATCTGCTGGCGAGCAGCGGCTCGGTCGAAGTGGTCGAGCAGGTGCCGGCGCTGAGCGAGATCGGCGGGCTCGACGAGCTCAAGGCCTGGCTCGAGCGCCAGCGGATGGCGCTGACCCAAGACGCGCGGCGCTTTGGGCTGCCGGTACCGCGCGGGGTGCTGCTGGTCGGCGTGCAGGGCTGTGGCAAGACGCTGACCGCCAAAGCGGCGGCGGCGGTGCTGGGGTTGCCGTTGCTGCGCCTGGACATGGGCCTGCTGCACACGGCCCAGCACGTGCCCGATGAAAACTTGCGCCACGCCCTGGCGGTGGCCGAAGCCATGGCGCCGGTGGTGCTGTGGATCGACGAGATTGACAAAGCCTTTGCCGGTGCCGGCAGCGGCGCTTCTGAAGCCGGCGCGCGGGTTTTTGGCAGCCTGCTGACGTGGCTGGGCGAGCAGCGCAGCGGCGTGTTTGTGGCGGCCACGGCCAACCGCCTGACCCACCTGCCGGCCGAGCTACTGCGCAAGGGCCGCTTTGACGAGACCTTTTTTGTCGACGTGCCCGACCAGCAAGCCAGGGCTGAGATCGTCAGCGTGGCCATCGCCCGCAGCGGCAGGTCGGCCGCGGACTTTGATCTGGAGCGCCTGGCCCAAGCGACCGAGAGGCTGACCGGCGCCGAGATCGACCAGGGCGTGGCCGAGGCCCTGCAGGTGGCCTTCTGCGCCCACCGCGAGCTGCGCATGGCCGACCTCGAGGCGGTGCTTTCCAAGGTTGTGCCATTTGTGGAAACCTACGACAGTCAGGTTCGCGAGCTGCGCCAGTGGGCGCGCCGCCACTGCCGGCCAGCCAGCCGCGACCGCAGCCTCCACGAACTGTTCGCGGCGGCCCGCGGTGCGGCCAGCCCAGGGCCGCGGCCAGGCGCACGCTGACCCGGCTGGAATCGGCTGAAACCGTAGGATTTTGCACCCTTCAGCGCAGAGGAGGCCGCCATGACCCAGCAGTTTGACATCGCCGTGCTTGGAGCAGGCGCGTGGGGCACCGCCCTTGCCATTCACACCGCCCGCATGGGCAAGCGGACGGTGCTGTGGGCCCACGAGCCCGAGGTGGTGGCCGAAGTCAACGACCACCGCGAGAATCGCACCTATTTACCGGGCTTTACGGTGCCAGAAGGTCTGCAGGCGACCACGGATTTGGAGAAGGCCGTCCGCCAAAGCCGCATCCTGCTGACGGTGATGCCGACCCCCTACGTCGCCGGCGTGGCCGCCCAGATCGCCCCGTGGCTGACCGACGATCACATCATCGTCTCGTGCTCCAAGGGCATCGACAACACGTCGCTGGAAACCGTCAACGAGATCTTTGAGCGGGCCCTGCCGCGACGCCTGCACCTGTCTTTGGCCTACCTGTCTGGCCCAAGCTTTGCCGCCGAAGTGGCTGCGGGGCTGCCGACCGCCGTGACCGTTGCCTCCCTGGACCGCCGGCTGGCGCGGGTGGTGCAAGCGGAATTGTCGACGGACCGCTTTCGCTGCTACTCGTCCAACGACATCATCGGCGTGGAGATGGGCGGCGCACTCAAGAACGTGATCGCCATTGCCGTGGGTACCGCCGATGGCTTGGGCTTTGGCCACAACTCGCGGGCCGGCCTGATTACCCGCGGCTTGGGCGAAATCACCCGGCTGGCAGTCAAGAAAGGCGCCAATCCGCTGACGCTGCAGGGCCTGGCCGGCATCGGCGACCTGGTGTTGACCTGCACCGGCGACCTGAGCCGCAACCGCACCGTCGGCCTGCGCCTGGGCCACGGCGAGGCCATCGGCGACATCCTGGGGTCGATGCACGCGGTCGCCGAAGGCGTGCTCACCAGCCGCAGCGCCCACCGCCTGGCCGATAAGCTGGGGGTCGACACGCCGATCATCTCGCACACCTACATGGCCCTGCATGAGAATCTGGCCCCGCGAGTAGCGCTTGAGGCGCTGATGAACCGCCCGCTCAAAGACGAGCTGCTGCTCTAATATCATGTCGGGACGAGGACCCAAGGCTATGTTTAGTCCCTGAGGTGATTGTGGAAATTGTAGACGTAGTGGTAATCGGTGCGGGCATCAGCGGCGCGAGCATGGCCCATTGGTGCGCCAAGGCCGGACTGCAAACCGTGGTGCTAGAAAAGGACGCTGACGCCGGCGGCTGCATGCGCTCGCAGCGCGGGGCGGACGGCTTTTGGTGGGAGCTCGGCGCCCACACCTGCTACAACTCCTACGGAGCGTTGGTGGATCTGCTGGCCAGCTGCGGTGGACTCGGCCAGCTGCTGCCGCGCCAAAAAGCGCCGTTCAGGCTGCTGGTGGGCGACTCGCTTCGGCCCATCGCCAAAGAATTGTCCAAAGTGGAGCTGCTGCTGTCAGCCCCCAGGTTGCTGTGGACCAGCAAGGCGGGCAAGACGGTGCGCAGCTACTACGGGCCGATTGTCGGCATGGGCAACTACCAGCGGGTGTTCTCTCCGCTTTTTGCTGCCGTGCCCTCTCAGCCCGCTGACGATTTTCCAGCCGAGATGCTGTTCAAGAAGCGCCCGCGCCGCAAGGAGATTCTGCGCTCATTCACGCTGCAAGGCGGCTTGCAGACGGCCGTGGATCTGGCGCTGGCGACGCCCGGCATCCGCTTGGACACCCAGGCCCGCGCTGTAGAGGTCCGGCTGGGCGGCGACGGCTGGCAGGTCGAGCTGGCCGATGGCTCAGTGCTGACCGCGCGGCGGCTGGCGCTGGCAGTGCCTCCCAGCGCCGCAGCAGAGCTGATCAAGCGGCAACTACCCGCCCTGGCCGCGGAGCTGGGCAAGATCAGCACACAGGGCGTCCAGTCCCTTGGGGTGCGCGTGGCGGCGCAGCACGTGCGGATCGAGTCGGTGGCCGGCATTGTGCCGCGGTCCGATGCGTTTTTCTCGGCCGTCAGCCGTGACGTCGTGCCCCATGAGCACTGGCGCGGCTTTACCTTCCACCTGCGCCCGGGGGTCAGCCGCGAGGCTGCCCTGCAGCGGGTGACGGCAATCCTAGGCTGCCAGCGGCAGGATCTGGTGGAAGTGGTAGAGCGGCAGGTGGAGCTGCCCTCGCCTGTTGTGGGCCACGCTGAGGTGGTAGAGGCCCTTGAGGGCGCGCTGCTGACCGGCCCTAAGGAATTGTACTTGCTGGGTAACTATTTTGGCGGCTTGGCAATTGAAGACTGTGCCCTGCGCGCCCGCCAGGAAGCCCTGCGCCTGCTGGCCGGCACCAACGTCGCTACGGCGGCCACCTAGCCCCCATCCCGCCTCCCTTGACATCCCCAATTTCACTAGAGGAATCATGGCCAGACCGCGCAAGAAGCCCGTAGCGCCCCCGCAGACGCCCACCGAAGCGATTGCCCTGGCGCTCAAGGTACCGTTTGAGTCTTTTGGCGTCATGGCTGGCGCGGCCGATCGCTTTGGCGCCGAAGCCGTGGCCCTGGCCGTGCTGGACCAGCTGAGCCTGGCCACTGCCGGCGGCGACGACAGCAACGAAGCCGGCCTTGCCATCCTGCTGGCCCAGACCGGCGCCCCCGGCGAGGTCTACGCCGAGCTGGGGCGCCGCATCGAGCAGGCGTTTGCCAGCGACGCCATGGAAGGCGCTGCCTGGCTGCTGCCGGTGGCGTGCGCGGGCATTCCGCTGGCCCAAGAGTGGGTGGAGCCGCTGCCGCGCGAGCTGCGCCACAGCCTGGCCGCCGTGGCGGTCAAGCTGGCCGGCAACTTGGAGCCGCTGCTGGCCTTCCACGGCGCCATGCGGCTGACGCCCATCGAAGAAACCGTGCGGGTGCTCAAGGGCGAATAGCCCCCTGGCCTAACCCCGTCGCCCGAGGCGGCTGCAGGTCAGCCCCCGAGGCTGTGTCAAGTCATTGAATTGGCTTAACTCAAGCACGAGGCTCGCCTTCCGCCCCGACGGGCTCGGCTGGCGCCTCGGCAGCGGGCGCGGCGGGCCAATGGGGGCCCCCGAGGCTATGTCAAGTCACTGAATTGGCTTAACTTTGACACGAGGCTTGCGGTCCGCGTCGGCGGGCTCGGTTGGCGCGGCGGCAGCGGGCTTGCCAGCTGGCTTGGCGGCCGGGGCGGGCGCTGCGGCCGCCTTGCCTTTCTTGCCCTTGACGGGCTTGGCCGGCGGCGGGGCCGCGACCGGCGCCGGGGCGGGCTCGACGACGGGCGTGGGCGCCTGCGGCGGCTCCAAAGCCGGCGGCGCTTCGCCTGGCTTCATGTCAGGGCAGCCGTCCTGGTCCTCATAGCCGTTCAGGGTCTCTGGCTGCTGCGGGCAGAGGTCGGCGGCGTCGGCTAGACCATCGCCGTCGTCGTCCAGGTCTGGGCAACCGTCATCATCTTGAAAGCCATCGCGATCTTCGGCAGCGCGCGGGCACAGGTCCTTGGCGTCGGGGTTGCCATCGCCGTCGTCGTCCACGTCCGGGCAGCCGTCTTCATCCTCAAAGGCGTCGCGGTCTTCGGCCACCAAACGGCACTTGTCCTTGGCGTCGGGCACGCCATCGGCGTCGTCGTCCAGGTCAGGGCAGCCGTCGCGATCCTCAAATCCATCGCGGTCTTCGGCTTGATCGGCACAGCGGTCCTGCCGATCGTCCAGGCCATCGCCGTCGCGGTCGCTGGGCAGGGCGGCCGGGTCAAAGCGCAGCACCGCGCCAACGCGAACCGCCGCCGACCCCGGGCCGCTAGACGGCGCTCCGGCCAGCACCACACCGCCGCGCAGATAGGGCAACAGCGCGTAATCGCTAGATAAAGCCAGGTCAACCACCCCAATGTTCTCTGGCACGGCGGTCACGGCCGGGGCGTGGACCGCCAGCTCGCCGCGCACCCGCCACTGGTCGCCGGCCAGCGATCGGCCAAGAGAAGCGGCCAGCTCGAGCGTGCTGCCGGCGCGCAGGGCGGTCCGCGCCTGCTTGGCGTCGGGCTGACCGTTGGCGTCCAGCGGCGCCACCTGCATCGTCTGGGCTGCCATGAACTGGGCACCCAGGCCCAGGTCGCCGCGCCAGGCTCCGGCCTGGTGGCTCCACCATGCGCGCAGCCGGGCCGCGCCGGTCCCGCCAAGCCAGTTGCCCACCTCTGAAGTCGGCAGAACCGCAGTCGCGTCCAAGGAAAAGGCCGACTCCCCGCCGATCAGCGCGCCCTGCCAAAACTGTTTGCGCAGCTGCAGCTGCAGGTCGCCCAGTGCCGGGCCCTGCGGCAAGCGGTTGAGCTGCGCCAGGTTCGGCCCGCCGCCGCGCATCAGCCAGGCGACCGGCAGCACGGCGCCCACGGCCCACTGGTTGGGCAAGCCGACCAGCCCGGCGACGTCCAGCATCCCCAGGTCGCCGACCACAGTCTGCTGCTGACCTCCCTGAGCCGAAAACCGCAACGGCGTGCGGGCATAGTGCAGGGCGGTGGCCAGGGCAAAGCCGCCAGCGGGCAGGACCGTTGCCGGCTGGGTCAGCCAGCCGTCTTGGGGCCCAGCGCCCACGGTAACGCTCTGCACAGAAAGCGCGGGCGGCTCGGCGGCTTGGGCCAAGGGGCTGAGCAACAGCGCAGCAATCATCGGGATGGCAGGAAGGGCACGAGCGCGCATGGATTCGCCTCCAGGGAACACGGCTGCAAGTGTCGGTTGGGGGCGGGGAATCGTCAACTTGTCGATCGACAAGAGCAGCGGCGGGCGGCTGGGTAATTCCCCTGCCTTCGTTCAGCCGCTACACTGTGGCTCAAGGGGAACCTCCACTGCCGTCCATTGCCGCCACTTTTCGCCTCGCTACGCAGCTGCTGGCTGCTTGGGCGGCGCTGTGGGTGGCTGGCTGCGTCCCACAAGTCCCTGGCCCCCAAGCCTTTCATCGCGCTGACCTCGACACAGCCGTGGCAGACACCGCCGACACGGCCCCTGGCACCGACGCAACCACAACCGACAACGCCACAACCGACACAACCACAACCGACAGCGCCCCAGACACC
Organism: uncultured Myxococcales bacterium; assembly: GCA_903919145.1. Lineage (GTDB taxonomy): Bacteria > Myxococcota_A > UBA9042 > UBA9042 > UBA9042 > SXRM01. The sequence goes on along the minus strand of CAIXGW010000156.1, from coordinate 28,904 downwards.
CCAGACGCCGCCGGCGACGTAGCCATCGACGCTGCGGCGGAAACCACTGACAGCGGCTGCCAGACTGCGGCCTCCTGCCCCCAACCCACGGCAGCGTGCCAGACGGCCGTTTGCCTGGCCGGCAGCTGCACCGTCACCGCCAGCACCAACGGCACCGCGTGCAGCGACGGCGTGGAGTGCACCAAGAACGACAGCTGCCAGGGCGGCTCCTGTGTCTTTGGCACCAACACCTGCCAGTGCCTCAAGGACGCAGACTGCGCCGCCAAGGAGGATGGCAACTTCTGCAACGGAGTGCTGTATTGCGACACGGTCAGCCACAATTGCCTCGTCAACCCCGCCACGGCCGTCAGCTGCCCTAGCGTAGAGGACAGCGACTGCCTCAAGAACACCTGCCAGCCCAAGACCGGAGCCTGCCTGCCGACCCCAGTCAAAGACAACAGCGCGTGCGACGACGGCGACGAGTGCACCCTGTCAGAGGTCTGCAAGTCGGGCAGTTGCGTGGCGCCGGCGGCCAAGTGCGCCTGCAAGGTGACGGCCGACTGCCAAGCCCAAGAGGACAAGAACCTGTGCAACGGCAAGCTGTACTGCGACGTGCTGAGCGGCACCTGCAAGACCAACCCGGTCACCGTCATCCTCTGCCCGGGCGACGACACGGCGTGCGCAAAAAACACCTGCGATCCCGCCACCGGCCAGTGCCAGCTCAAGCCAGTGCCAGACAACCTCACCTGCGACGATGGCAACCCATGCACCGCCCCCGGCTCGTGCAAGACCGGCCAGTGCATCCAAGGGCCCGACATCTGCCCGTGCAGCGGCGACGGCGACTGCGCCAAGCTGGAAGACGGCGACTTGTGCAACGGCACCCTGTATTGCGACGTGCCCACCGGCACCTGCAAGGTCAACCCCGCTACCGTTCAGACCTGCTCTACCGCCAGCGACAGCGCCTGCACCAAGACCGTCTGCGACCCCAAGACCAAGGCCTGCGTCAAAAAATCTAGCGGAGACAATGCTTCCTGCGACGACGGCAACCCCTGCACCAGCGGCGACACCTGCCAAGCCGGTGCATGCAAGAGTGGCACCAACCTGTGCGCATGCAAGGGAGACGGCGACTGCCTGGATGACGGCAACGCCTGCAATGGCCTACCCTTTTGCGACACAGCGGCCCAGCCCGCCCAGTGCAAGGTCAAGCCCGGCAGCGCGGTGACCTGCCCGGCCGAAAAGACCGGCTGCACCATCCAAACCTGCCAGCCCAAGACCGGCCTGTGCGGCCCTGGACCCGGCGAGTGCGATGACGGCAACCCCTGCACCATTGACAAATACAACGTATTATCGGTAAGTTGCAAGAGCCTCGCAGCCATCGACGGCGCGCCTTGCGGGGCAGGCCAGCTGTGCGCCGCGGCCAAGTGCGTGGCGGTCATGGCGGACATGGCGCTGGTCGCCGGTGGCCAGACGTGGCTGGGCTGCGCCGGTTCCGACCCGCTGTGCGCCGCTGCCGAGCAACCGCAGCACCTGGTCAAGCTGCCGGCCTACTGGATCGACCGCTTTGAGGTGACCGCGGCCCAGTACAAAGCCTGTGTCGATGCAGGAGCTTGCGCGCCATCTGCGCCGACCGACCCCGCCTGCAATGGCGACAAGCCGCTGCGCAGCAAGCATCCGATCAACTGCGTGCCGTGGTCCGCGGCGCAGAGCTACTGCACCTGGGCCGGCAAGCGCCTAGCCACAGAGGCCGAGTGGGAGATGGCGGCGCGTGGCCCGTGCAGCAGCGGCGATCCCAGCCTGTGCAAAGCGGAACTCAAGGAGTTTCCGTGGGGCAGCAAGCCCGCGTCCTGCGCCCAGACCGTCATGGCCGACCCCGTCACCCGCAGCGGCTGCGGCCTGGGCACGACGGCCGCGGCGGGGATCCAGACCGCCGACACCAGCCCCGCCGGTGTGCGCGACCTCGGCGGCAACGTCAGCGAGTGGGTGCTCGACACCTGGGAGGCCGGCTTCTACGCCGCCAGCCCGATCAGCAGCCCCGTCAACAACACCCCCGGCAACAGCAAAGTCGTGCGCGACGGCAGCTTCTTGAGCCCGGCGGCCAAGGTCCGCTGCGCGCATCGGCAAAGCGGAGCGACGGACGCCGCCTCGCCCGAGGTGGGCGTGCGCTGCGCCAAAGACGCCAAGCCGTGACCAAGGGGATCTTGGGCCAATTGCGCTGGCGTCAGACGCTTTGGGCCGTCGTGGCGTTTGGCTGGCTGCTGGTCCCCGGGCTGGCGCTGGCCGCCGACCTGGAGCCGCCGCCGCTGCCCGCCGATGCTACCCAGGCCTGCCCGCCGGCGTGGCCAACGGTCATCGATCACCTGGATGTCAGCGGGCTGTGGCGCACCGAGCTGTCGATTGTTCAAGACGAATTGCCGTGGCGACCGGGCCAGCTGGTGCAAGAGGCCGACTGGCAGCTGGGCCTTGCGCGGCTGTGGAACTTGGGGCTGTTCTCGCGCGTCGATGGCCACCTGCGCTGCGATGCCGGCAAGGTGCAGGCCCGGCTGAGCCTGGAAGAGCGCTGGACCCTCAACCCCCTGTTCAGCTTCCAAGTCCTGGTGCGCGGCGACGCCAAGCCGGGCGACTCGTCAGCGTGGTGGACGGTCGGCGCCTCCGAGCTGAACCTGCTGGGCCGCCACATCGAAATCGCAGGGCTCTATTCAGAGTTCAATGGCCTGCCGGGCGGTCAGATCTTTGGCCGCCTCTACAACTTGGGCGGGCTGCGCCTGGACGCATTGCTGCAGGCCGAGCTGCTGGTGCGGCCGCGACCGGGTTTTGCCGATCGGCGGGCCCTGCTGCGCGGCGACGTGGCCCGGCAGTGGCGCGATGACCGCCTGCGCCTGGGCCTGCGCCTGGACCTGCTGAGCGACACCTTTCACGACGTGGGCGATGGCCCGCCTGCGCTGCCCGGCGACGCCAAGACCGCGCTGCTGGACCTGGGCGTGCGCGTCGGCCGCGTAGACGTCGTGCGGGTCCGCCAGTTTGGCCAGTCGCTTGAGGCGCGCCCTGGCGTGGCGCTGACCAGCCAGCAAGGGCGCGGCGAGCTGCAGGTCCACGGGCAGCTGTGGCTGCAGGGCCTGGCGTATTTTGCCCCGGGCGAGCGCTGGAACCTGGCGGTGCGCCTGCAGGCGGCGGCCCAGACCGCGGCGCCGGCCCAGCTGCAGTGGTTCATTGGCGGCCTATACGAGGTGCGCGGCGTGCGCGATTCCTATGCCCGCACATCAGCCTATGCGCTGGTCAATGCCGAAGCACGCTGGACCCTGTACGACGCGACCTGGCTGGCGGTCATCCCAACGGCCTTCTTGGACGCGGCGGTCCTGCGCGACGTCCAGCGCGGGCCGCTGCTGCTGGCTTCGACCGGGGCCGGCGTGCGCCTGCTGGTCCCGCGGTTTGTGCGCACCGGCTTGCGCTTTGACCTGGCCCAGCCACTGGCCGACATGCCGTGCGGAGCCGCCGCTGCCAGGCGATTCTGCCCCGGCCTGTCGCTTGGGGTATTTCAGTATTTCTAGAGGCCTGTCGGCGGGCCGCCCCGCCTCGGACAATCCCCTAGGCAATGTCTGATCCGCTTGGCGGTTGGCGAATTCGTTTGGCCGTGCAAAAGGCAAAGCGCCCCGGGGAGAGTGACCTCGCCCGGGGCGCTTCGCTTCACCTACAGGGTCGCTGTCGGCTACGGCGTGCCGGCCAAGCCGCTCAGGTTGGCCTGGGCCACCACCAGCCACGGCGAGCCCTTGTTTTCCTTCTCGATAAAGGCAGCGTAGGCCTTCTTGGCGCCTTCTTTGTCGCCCTTGGCATCCAGGGCCAGGGCCAGGCAGTACAGCGGCCGCGCCTGGTCGCCCGAGTCTTTGACCGCCTGCTGGAACGCCGCCACCGCGACATCCCACTTGCCCTGCTCAGCTGCCAGGATGCCGGTCAGCGTCGCTACCAGCACCTTGTCTGCGCCAGCCTGCTGGGCCAGGACCAGGGTCTTTTGCGCCGCGTCGTACTCGCGCAGACCGGTCTGGACCGCCGCCAGATTGATGAGCCCGCGGTTGTACTTGGGGTCCAGCTCCAGGGCCTTGTTCAGGCTGTCGCGGGCGCGCTCCAAGAACACCACGTCGGTCTTGTCTCCGCGCTTCTTGCGCTCGACCTTGGGCAACTTCTGCGCCACGGCCTGCTCGACTGACAGCGGGGTGTACCACTTGGCCAGCGGGCTCTTGTCCGCCTGCTCCAGCACGCCGATTTTCGCTTGGGCAATCGCCAGGTTGTTCCACGCCTCTTTGGACATGCGGAAGAAGCGGGTGTAGCGGTCCAGCTCGTTGATGGCGACGTCATAGGCCCGCCGAGCGGCCGCCAGGTCTTTCTGCTCTAGCTTGCCCGCCTGCACCAGCGCGTCGGTGCCGGTCTCAAAGGCCTGATAGGCAAAGCGCACTTCGTTGGTCCAAAAGTCCATCAGGAAAGAGACGCGCTCGTCAAAGGTGGGGTGATCTTCGGCCGGCGGTGGGTCGCCGATGTCGGCTGCCGCGCGCTCCATCCACTCGACCATGGCGTTGGGGTTGTAGCCGGCGGCCAGCATGTACAGCAGGCCCTCGCGGTCGGCCTCGATCTCGCTCATGCGGGTGGTCAGGCGAAACATCTCTGGGCTCAGGTCGCCGCCGGTCTGCTGCACGGCCTTGCGAAAGCTGTCGCGGTTGACCACGTGGTTGCGGATCACATGGACCATTTCGTGGGCCATGACGCCGGCCATGTAGCTGTTGTTCTCGTCCATCGGGGTGCTGGGCCAGGTCTTCTTGAGGTGCTCCAGAAAGCCGCGGGTGACGTAGATGTCACCGTGGGGCGCAGCAAAGCAGTTGAGCATCATGGTCTTGCCGACCTTGACCCGGAAGGCCACCCGCTCCGACAGGCCGTTGGCGGCGATGATGCGGCGCATGACCTTTTCCAGCCACACCACATCCGCGCCTTCTTCAATGCCGCCAAGCCAGGTCTTCTCAAGCGCCACCACGCTAGAACGGTAGCGCTCGGTGTTGAACACCTTGTCTTCTCCGGGCGAGTCGACGCGCTGCGACGCGGCCACCACAAACTGCGACTGCGGGGCCAGCACCTGCAGCTCGGCCAAGGACCGCGCCGACGCTGCGGAATCCGGCGAGACCCGCACCACCGCTTCAAACACCCGCACCGCCTCATCGCGCTTCTTGAGGAGCTTTAGAGACACGCCAAGCTGGTAGCCGGCCTCGACAAAGCGCGGCTCCAGCTTGAGCGCCTGCTCAAAGGCCTTGGCGGCGTCTTCGACGCGGTCGGTCTCGCGGTAGATGCGGCCCATGGCGAACCAGGCCTCGGCCAGCTTGGGGGCGCGCTTGAGCTGGGCAATCGCGTTGTCCAGGCTGTAGTTGCGCGACTTGACCGAGGCGTAGCACATGCCCAGCAGCGCGTGGGCCGGCTCAAAGTCGCCCTTGGCGGCAATCACCTGCTTCAGGAGCGACTCGGCCCGCTGGATGGCTTTGGCCGACTGCTCGCCACCCTCGGCAAAGGCTTCGTTGTAGGCGCGCTTGGCCTGATGGTAGTTGGCACCGACCTGGCCGTAGTCGATCTCCAGCAGCATGCGCTCGGCGTCTTCTTGCTGCTCGGCAGCCCAGGAGCCCTTGTCTTCCATAAACGCTTTGACGTGCTGGCGCTGCTTGACCGCGACCGAGGCGTTGCCGGCTTTGCGCTGCTCATCCAGCAGCTTGGCCACAAAGTAGTGGGCCACGGCCGGGGTGCCGGGCTTGGTCAGCAACAGCTCCAGGGTGGCCAGGGCGCCGGCCTTGTCGCCGGCCTGCAGCTGGATCGAGGCGCGGGTTTGCAGCACCCAGGTATCGTCCGGCAGGTCCTTGCCCAGACCGTCCAGGACTGCCAGCGATTCCTTGACCTTGCCGTCGCGCAGCAGCGCCACTGCCAGGATCCGCCGCGCCTCGACGCTCTTGGCATCAAGCTTGAGGGCTTCTTGCGCCTGCGCCGCGGCCAGCTTGTGCTCCTTGGCCTCTAGCAACAGCTCGGCGGTGCGGACGTGCCCGGCGATCTTCTCGGCCTGGGCGGCGGCCTTGGCGGCAGCGGGGCTGATCTTGGCGGGCTTGGCTTCTTTGCCGCCCTTGGCCCCCTTGCCGCCGAGTTCTTTGGCCAGGGCTTCGGGAGACAGGCCAAGCCCCTCGGCCCGGGCGGTGGCAGGCAGGGTCACGCTGGTCAGCGCCGGCCCGGCCAGAAGCAGCGAGGCAGCGGCCAGTGGGCGCAAGGTCCAGCGGCCAAGACGGGTGGTAGTGCAGTTCATGGGACTCCTGAGAAAGCGGCGGGGTCGCTGCTGGGTCGAAGGGGCGCGCGGCGCTAGGGCGGGGAGGGTAATTCAGCTTGGCAAATCGGGCAACCAATCCAACAGGTACCGGTGCTGGGCCGATTTGCAGTGCGCCAAGCGAGGGTTTGGACGCTCCACCGCTGGTGGCGATCTATCAAGCCGCCGCCCAGGCTGCAGTCTCTCTATTCGGCAATGCGCCCTTCTTGCAGCGGTCGGGTAAGGTCGCGTCCCACCAGCAATTCCAAGACGGCCTGCAGCACTTCTGGGTGGAGCTCGCGCGCTCGCGCCCGCAGCACGGCCCGCTCAAAGATGGCCGACTCGCGCAGCGGATCGCGCAGCGGCTGGCCCAGGGCGCGCTTGAGCGTCCACACCTCGCGCACCAGCGCCGCCCGGTCTGCCAGCAGACCGACCAGCTGATCGTCCACCGCATCGATTTCTCGCCGCAATTCTTCCAAGCGTTGGTCACTCATGGCGAACTCCCTGGGCTTTGGCCGGCGCCGCCAAGGTGCGCAATGTACCGGCTGTGACGCCAAACTGTTCATGGGCACCGACCCTCTGGGCCAATTCAGGTGCGCCAATGGCCCCGCGCAAGAGCTCGCTCCACGCAGCCAGCACCTGCGCCGTCTCCGCCGCCGTCTCGCGCACCAGCTCGACACGAAACCGCTTGACTCCACGACGGATTAGCTCTGGCACGACCTGCGCAGCGCTCTGGGCCTGGGCGTTGAAGACGGTGTTGCGGCAGCCGACGTCGACGATCACCGGGTGCTGCTGCCCCACGCGGTCGCCCAGGGCCACCAGGTGCTTCTCACAGGGCCGGCCACAGCTGCGAAAGTCGCGACCAGTGCCCAACAGGTGGGCGTAGACGCAGTGCTCGGTGTGAAACGTGGCCAGGTGATGGTGGACAACGACTTCCAGCCTCTCTGCCGGCACCCCGTCCAACAAGCGGCCAAGCTGGGCGGTGTCGAGGTCGTGGGCAGCGGTCAGCGTATCGGCCCCCAGCGCCAGCAGGTGGTGGGCGGTGACGGAATTGGTCACATTCAGAGAGAAATCACCATGGATCATTGGGCGTTGCTGGTCATCGAGCTGCGCAAAGTGCATCAACCCTCCCCAGTGGCGTACCAGCACGGCGTCCGGCTGCAGGCGGGCGATGCGTCGGTCAAAGCCATCTTCACCGGGCTTTTGCACCCGCACGGTGGCAATGGTCACCCGCAGCCCCGCCGCGCGCGCCTTGTCTACCGCGCGGGTCAGGCCGACCAATTCCATCCAATCCAAGACCACTTCTGGCAGGCCGGCGGCGATGACGGCGTCGAGTTGCTCGTCCGTCCTAACCAGCACCAGCAGCTGCGGCGCTTGCGGCGGACTCCACGGACGGCGCGCGTGCAGAGCCGCAGCTTGAGCAACCACCTGTTCTGCCACAGGATCTGTGCATGTGGGGTGGCGGTGAGCGGCCTGGACCAGCGGCAGCAGCTGGTCCACCGCCTGGCGGCGCAGCGCCTTGAGCGCCGACACCGGAACATGCAATTGCCCTGGTAGATCAAAGCAATTGAGCTCCTCGCAGAAAAACGGCGTGCCGCCCAGGGCCGCCAGCTTGTCTCGCAGCAGCGCCTCGTCAAGGCCCGCCGCCGCCGCCGCCTGCAGGGGGACGGCGCTCTCGACCTCGACCTGCACGCCGCGACCAACGGGGCCCAGCGCGGTCCACACGCTTCGCAGCGGCTGGTCCAGCGCACCCGACACGGTCAGCAGCAGGGGAATTCGCCCCGACGGCTCTTGCGCCTGCACCGCCTTCTGCGCCGCCAGCGCCAGGGTCTGATCGCCGCTCAGCCACACCCGGTGACCTGGGCGAATGACCTGGGCCATCTGGCGAAAATCCTCAGGCGTGCGGCCAAATTGCAGCCACCATCCGCCCGCGGCCCCCGCCACCGCCTGCACGTCGGTCAGGGTACCGCCCGGCTCATCGTCTTGGGGCCGACCAGTGTCAATGCCAATACCCATGCCGACTTGTGGATCAGGCGCCGGCACCAGCAGCGCGTTGGAACCTGGCTGGCGCTGGGCCACTGCGTCCGAAAGCAGCACAGCCCGCGCCGGATCGTCTGGCAGTTCAACGGCATCTGGCTGAAGCGCCAAGCCCCCGGTACTGGCGATCTGCGCCGGCACCACCAGCAGGCCGCGCGGCCCCACCGTCTGCACCACCCCCAGCAACAAGCCGCGGTGCTTGGGAAAGCGCCCTTCGACCAGGTCCTGGTGGTCGGCGCCGCCCAAGAAGCCGTCGGAAAATCCGCGGGTGTAGGAAAGGCCCATCGCCTGCAAGTCGCTCTGCAGCCGCTGGATCGGCACGGTGTTGCGGCTGTTCTTGGGCTGTGGACCGCTCACGATCGCGTCGAGCCAATTCTTGTAGCCCTGCACCGCGGTCTGCACATACTGGGCGCCCTTCTGGCGACCCTCGATCTTCAGGCCGGCGACGCCCAGCTCGACCAGCGCCGGCACCGCGCGAATGCCAGACAGGTCCTGTGGACTCAGTAAGTACTCGATCTCACCCAGATCGCGGCGCTCGCCGTCAACCACCAGGTCGTAGGGCATCCGGCACGACTGCGCGCACTGACCGCGGTTGGCGCTGCGACCGCCCCAAGCCTCGCTGGTCAAGCACTGCCCCGACCAGGAGACGCACAGCGCTCCGTGGATGAACACCTCGAGCTCCAGGGTCGTCCCGCTGGCAAATTGGCCGATCTCTGCTACCGACAGCTCGCGCGGCACCACCACCCGCGTGACCCCCAATTGCTGTGCGAATTTAGCGGCTTCCGGGCTGGAGATGGTCATTTGGGTCGAAGCATGGACGTGCAGGGTCGGCGCCAGCTGTCGCGCCAGCAGGGCCACCGCCGGGTCCTGGACAATCACCGCATCGACCCCCGCCGCCGCGGCCGCGCGCAGGATCTGCTCGATGATCGGCAACTCTTCTTCAAAAATGAGGGTGTTGAGCGTCAGGTAGGCCAAGGCGCCGGCGCGGTGGATGCGCTCACAGAGGGCCGGCAGCTCGACCAGGGCAAAGTTGCGGGCACGGGCGCGGGCGTTCAGGCCTTCATCTAGACCAAAATAGACAGCATCCGCGCCAGCTTGCAGGGCAGCGGCCAGAGCGGCGGCATCTCCGGCGGGGGCCAGCAGCTGAGGGCGGCGGGGATGGGGAGCGGTGGGCGCGGTCATGGCAATCCGGGGCGGCAACGACCGCGCGTGCAGGGTAGCGGCTTTTGGCGCAGGCGGCGACGCATCCAAGCTTCAGCGCGCCAGATAAAGGGATTCCTGCGTGTCTTCCTGCAGACCAAGCAGTGTCGCTTGCGCTGAACGACCGGCCGCCAGCAGTTGGTGCTCCAAGCGCAGCTCTGGGGGAAACGCCGCTACAAAGCTGGTTTCGCCGCGGACTCCGTCATAGGACAGGGCAAAGCGCAGGCCGCGCTGGCGCAGTTGCACCAGGCCGGCTGTCAGGTCTTCGCGAGAAAGTCCTTGATAATACCTGGGATCCCTGCCAACGCTGGTGCCCTGCCACGGCGGATCGAGATAAGCCAGGTCTGCCGGCTCGGCGTCAGCCAGGGTGGTCAGCCAATCGGCACAGCGCACTTCGGCCCGCCCGGCCAGCAGCGCCTGCACCTGCAGCAAGTCCCGGCGCAGCGCCTCTGGCTGGCGGCCGACCCTGCGCAGATCTGCAGACTGATTGAAGTTTCCTGCTCGATCAAAGCGCACCGCCGCCTTGACACAGCGCAGCAGCAAATACAGCAAGTCGGCCGGGTCGCGCTGACGGTTGAAGCGCTCACGCACCGCGTTGTAGCCGGCGGGCTCGGGCCACAGCCGGGCATAGTGATCGGCCAGACCTTGCGGATCGCTCAGGATTCTCTGCCAGAGCCCCGCCAGTTCGGGCAACCTCTCGCCCAGCACCACCCGTTCGCACAGCCCGTGGGCCAGCGCAAACAGGGCCATCGCCGCGGATCCGGCGAACGGCTCGTACAGCACCCGGATCGGCCGCGGCCACAGCCCGGCAATCGACGCCGCCAGCAGGCGCTTGCTGCCCTGGTAGGGAAAGGGATGGGGCAGCATGGCAAATCCGACGAAGGTCAGGGAACAGCGGCGGCGTCGGTCCAGGCCTTCTTGACGTTGTTCCAGCCTTCTTCGCCGCCAAGCGAGGTATCCAATGTGCCGGAATACGGGAGAAACTGAAATAGTTTTCCGTACTTATCATAGACAATCAGGTCGTCTTTGGCGCCGTTGTGGGCCAGCCACGCGCCGAGCAGGTCCGTGTCCTGAAAGATCGGAAAATCGCCTTTGCTGATGAGGTTGGCGATCATGTCGGCCATGCCGGTCATGTTGACGACGACCAGGTTGAGGTCGAGGCCGGTTTTCTTGAGTTGGTCCTTCATCTCTTGGAGTTTCCCAGCCTGGGAAACGCAGAAGCCTCAACCCGCAGAGAGCAGGGCCACCATCGTCGCCTTGCCCTGAAAGGCGCTCAGACCATAGACCTGCTTGAATTTGCTGCTCTTGACATTGAGGTCTTCGGCGACATAGCTGGGATAGGCGGCGCCCACGCAGCTGGGGCAAGGCGCGCTGGCGTCGCTGGTACCTGCGTCGGCCAGGGCGACATCGGCGGTGTCGGCGGTGTCGGCCACTGCAGCGTCGGGCGCTACCTCGGCGGCGGCGTCGGCCACTGCGGCGTCGGCAGCTACTTCGGCGGCGGCGTCGGCTACCGCGGCGTCGGCAGCTACTTCAGCGGCGGCGTCGGCGACCGCGTCGTCGGCAGCTACTTCAGCGACGGCGTCGGCGACCGCGGCGTCGGCAGCTACTTCGGCGACGGCGTCGGCGACCGCGGTGTCGGCAGCTACTTCAGCGACGGCGTCGGCGACCGCGGCGTCGGCAGCTACTTCAGCGGCGGCGTCGGCGACCGAAAGGTCTTGGGCTGCGGCATCGACATCTGCCACAACCTTGGGTCCCTCGTCGGAGGCGTCGGGGCTCTGGCCATCGGTCACGGAGCTGGCCACGGCCGTTTCGCCTTGGGCTGCGTCGGCAGCGCTGGCGTCGGCAAGGCCAGCGTCGGCGGCGGAGGTGTCGACAGGGGCCGCCTTGGCCACAGGCGCTGAGTCGGCGCACCCGGCAAGGGGGACCAGTGCCAGCCAAGCAGCGATCAACCAGGTGGCGGTTGACCGATCGGCTGGGCGCCACCTCAAGGAGGTTGGTGTCATCTGTGCTCCAGGTAGGGAAAGGAAGGCTCTAGGTGCGGAGGCCGGCTCTGGCGGCCTTGAGGTCAAGCATGGCGATCACCGCGCCGGGATGCAAGGTCGCCGCGACCGAAGCCCTGGCCCAGCGGTCCAAACATACCCCAAGGCTATGTCAAGTCAGCGTGGTGCCTTAGGAAATTTGCAACTTGTCCAAAGCGCTGGGCTTGGCGGGCCCGGAGGCAGCGCTGCCAGCACCCTCACTCCTGAGCCCCGGCCCAACACACCCCAAGGCTATGTCAAGTCCGCGTGGCGCCTCAGAAACTCTGCAACCTGCTCAAAGCGCTGGGCCTGACGGGCCGGGGGCAGCGCTGCCAGCAGCTGAGCCCCATAGCTCTTGGTCACCACCCGCGGATCGAGCAGGGCCACCACGCCCACATGGCGAGCACTGCGCACCAGCCGACCAAAACCCTGGCGAAGGATCAGGCTGGCGCTTGGCAGACTCAACTCGCCAAAGGAGGAGCGGCCCTTGTGGTGCAGCAGCGCCGCGCGGGCGGCAAACAGCGGCTCGTCAGGCGGCGGGAACGGGACTTTGTCGAGCACCACCACCCGCAGCACATGGGCCGGCAGGTCAACGCCTTGCCAGAATCCCAGGGTGGCCAGCAGCACAGCTGGCTGGATCTGCTCAAAACGCTCCAGCAGGGCCTCCTTGCTTTCCTGCCCCTGCACCAGCACCGCCATCGGCAGCAGGGTGGGCACCAGCGCCGCGGCCGCGCGCAGGGCAGCATTGCTCGAGAACAGGGCCAGCGTCGCCCCGCCAGCGGCCATCGCCAGATCGGCCACGGTCTTGGCCACGGCGTGGTCGCGGCCTGGGGCGTTGGGTTCGGGCATGCCGCGCGGCAGGTACAGCAGCGCCTGTCGGGCAAAATCAAAGGGACTGGGCACGGTCAGCGTATCTGTGCCCGGCGCAAGGCCCAGCTGGCGCAGCGTCAGCGTAAAGGAACCGGCATTGGCCATGGTCGCAGAAGTAAAGATGCGAACTGCCTTTTCGGCCAACAGGGTGCGCTGCAGGATCGGCCCGACTTCGACCGGCCGCGCGACTACCGCACAATCGCGTTGGCGCAGTTCGATCCAGCGCACGGTGGCGTTGTCCAAGCCATCGGCAGCCGCGGCTTGCGGCAGACACTGCGCCAAGTCTGCGCGGACCGCGGCCAGGGCCTGAGCGGTCTTCTGCAGGGCGGCGTCGCGGGCCAGTTCTGTGTGGGCGGCCAGCCCAACAAGCTCGGCCAGGGCCTCGTCAAGTTCCTGGGCGGCCGGCTGCAGCCGCTCTAGCACAGGTCCCAGCAGCGGTGCTTGGTGCCTTTCTGCGCGGATGCGGGCCACCAGGCGGGCGCCAGTCAAGTCGAGCTGGTCGATGGCCTGCAGCAGGGCTTGGCGCAGTCGGTCATCAGTAGCCACGGCGATGGCGCCGCCCAGATCGCGGGTCAGGCTCTGCAACCGCCGCTCGGTGATGGCGGCGCCGAAAAAAGTCGTGGCGGTGTCCGCCAATGCGTGGGCTTCGTCGATGACGATTGCATCGACCTCTGGCAGGAGCGAGGCGCCGTCCCAGCGCTCGCGCAAGGCATAGTCAGCCAACAGCAGGTGGTGGTTGACGATCAGCAGCTGGGCGTTGACTGCGCGGCGACGGGCCCGCACCACAAAGCAGTCTTCAAACCGCGAGCAGGCACTTCCCAAACAATTATCAGCGGTGGCAGTCACTTCGCCCCACACCAGGTGGTCTTCGGCCACGCCTGGCACATCGGCCCGCTCGCCGGTGGGGCTGTAGCGGCTGGCAGCTTCGATCGCCATCAGCTCGCCGCTCAGCGACCGGCCCGCCTGGGCCCGGCCCTGCACCACGCTGAACAGGCGATGCATGCAGATGTAATTGGCCCGGCCCTTGAGCACGGCGACCTGGCAGTGCCGCCCAGTTGCCACCTGGGCCACGGGGAGATCGTGACCCAAGATCTGGCTTTGCAGCTGCTTGGTCGCCGTAGAAACCAAAACCCTCTTGTTCATAGCCAGCAGCGGAATCAGGTAGGCCAGCGTCTTTCCGGTGCCGGTGCCCGCTTCAACCACCAGATCGCGGCCGGTGAGCACAGCATTTTCAACGGCATCGGCCATCAACCGCTGGCCGGGGCGCGGCTCAAAACTACCCAGGGCTTCTGCCAGGTTGGCAAGGCTGGCGGCTCCACTCACGGTGCGACGCCGGGCGCGACTTGCGGACGGATGGTGCCGCCCGCCTCACCGCTGCTGCGGCTATAGACAATCACCGCCGTCTGACCAAGCAAGCGATGGGAATCGGCCACTTCGACCAAACCGTGCATGCGCAGTGTCCGATCGATTGAGCGCATCACCGCCAGCATGTCTTTGGGCGCGCCGGCCTCGGTGCCCAACGCGGCCTTGTCTCCGGCTACCACCACCGCTCCGGGCTGGTGCTTGAGCAACTCCAAGGCATTGGCCACAGCATCGCCAGCTTCCGCCGTGCTGAGGCGCAACCGCGGGCCGTTGCCGTTGGGGTCGAGCTGCGCCGCCACCGCCCAGCCGCGCGGCCCCACCGCCAGCACCGAGCCAAGCTTGTCTCCCACGATCTCCGGGTCGTTTGCCGCTTCCTTGGCAAACCGCGCGACTTTGCGACTGCTCATGCGCTCCACCGACCGCGTCTGCTCCAGCAGGTGCCAGGATCCCAGGCCAAAGAGAGCCAGCGCCACCCCGCCCAGGGTCCAGTAGGAGCGGCGGCGCACCCGCACGTCTGCCTGCCGGTGCAGCGAACTGCGCGGTGTGGCCAGGGCAGCCAGGCCAGCGCCAATCGGTAGAGCCAAGCCCACCCGGGCGGCGGCCAGGGCTTCTTGCACGCCATCGGCGACTCCGCGGGCACAGGCCTGCGCCACAAAAACCGCCGCGGCCAGGGCCAGGATCAGCGGCGGCCCCCAGTCGCGGTCGCCAAGAGCGCGCGGCGTGCTGGGCAGGGCGGCGCCCAGGGTCCGCCAGCCATCGGCTGCCGCGGCACCGCCGGCTTCATCGTCGTCGTCTTGGGCTGGCGCCGCTGCGGCGGACCGACCTGCCAGCGGGCTCAGAGCCGGCGGCTGCAGCGGGGCCGGCGGATCCTGCTGCACCAACCCGCGCCAATTGCCGTACAGGGCCGCCAAAATCACCAGGGCTGCGGCACCAAGCAGCCAGGGCGGCGTTGGCAGCAGGTCAAACAACCGCGCCAGTTCTCCCACCGGCCCCACCGGGCCTGCCAGCGCCAGGCCTTGGGCGGCCGCCATCAGCGGCGTCAGCGCGTGCCAGCCTGAAGGTTCTGCCGCTTGGCCCAAAGCGAATTGCGCGGTCGCGCCGTCTGCCTCTGGCACCAGGTAGCCCAGCCAGGCAAACCGCAGCCCCAGCGCAAGCAGCGGCGCCCCAGTCCAGGCCAGCAGCGCCCACTGCTTGGTCCTGGAGTCGGTCAGGGCCCGCCAGATCAGCCACAGCCCCGCCGGCACCACCACCAGCGCTGGGCTGGCCAGCAGGCCCAGCACGGCCAGCCCCAGGGCAGACGCCGCCAGCGGCCGGCGCTGATTCTCGCGCAACCCGCTGCGCAGCAGGGTCAACACCAGCAGCACCAGGGCTGCCACGGCGCCGCCGCCGCCGCTGCGGTGCCCGGCCTGCATTGCCAGGGGAGACAGAGCCAACGTCAGGCCGACCACCAGACCCGCCAGCGAGCCCCAGCCGGCGACGCGCGCATAGCCCAGGGCCAGGATCGGCAGCGCCACCTCGGCCAGCAGCGCCGGCAGCCGCACCAGCCCCGCCACGCCGCCGGTCGTCAGCGCCCAGCTTCGCACGGCCAGCAGCCACGGCTCTCCGGGCTCGCCGCTGCCGCTCAGACCCAGCACCGCTGCTGCTTCGCCGGGAGCCAGATCGGCCGTAAACATCGGCGCCGCGCGCAGCACGATCGTGACCAGCACCACCCGCACCAGCAACGTTTTGAAATCCTTTGGATCAATCGTCATGCTTTCAGGCCTTGGCGCGGTGAGTAGGGTGTGGAACCAGGGCACGCAGCCGCTGCTGCAGGTTGGCCATAACGTGGTCGGCCTGCAGCAGGTGCAGATCGATGGGCGGGTCAGCCGGGCCGCTGAGGATGAGCGTCAGGGCGCGCTGCACGGCGGCAGGGTCGCTCGGGTCGCTCACCCAGCCCAGGTGGTGGCGGGCAATGAGGTCTGGCGCATCGGCGCCAGGGGGAGAGAGCAGCCACATTGGCCGTTCTTTGGCAAGAATTTCAAAGATCTTACCGGGGTACGCATACTCAAAGCCGCGCGAGCCCAGCACCAGCGCCGCGTGCCCCGCCGCCACCAGCTCCTGAGCCCGCTGCGAAGGCACCATGCCGTGATCGACCACTTGGCGCGGGTCCAGGCCCAGCTCGGCGGCCTGTGCAGTAACACTGGCTCCGTGAGGCCCCGCCACATCGATCACCACCTGCTCGGGCCCCAGCCCGGCAGCGGCAATCGCCTGTAGAACCGGGAGCAAATCGCGACCATAGGCCAGCGAGCCCGTGTAGACCAACCGCACCGGCGGGCGCGGAGGCAGCGGCTGCGGCGCAGCGGCCGGGTCATAGGCATTGGTCACCAGCACCACCGGACAGGCGGCGCGGGCCGTCAGCCAGCGGACAATTGTAGGAGACACTCCAGTAACCAAGATAGCTTGCTGAAGGCAGCGATCTTCGAGCCAGCGGTGCCACGGCGCGGGCAGCTCGCTGGTAGAAGGGTGCTCGGCCACCCCTTCGGCCCACGGGTCGCGATAGTCGAGCACCAGCTGGGCCCCGGTCGCCCGCGCCACAGCCGCCGCGACCGGCCCCATCGAGCGCCAGGGCAGGGAACCCAGCACGACGTCAAAGCGCCGCCCGCGCACCGCCGCCAGCGCTGGCAGCAGCATCGCCTGGAACGGATCGGGAAATTCCAACACAGACAGGGCTTTGTTGGCCAGCTGGACCCACGGCCTGGCCCCCTTGGCCACCGCGCCCGCACGGCCCTGGCTGGGCAGCGGCTCGGCAGCGGCAACATTGCGGCGCGCCAGCTTCTTGGCCCACAGCCGCGGCGCCCAGACGTTTACCTGAAGAATTTCGACAGGCGGAATCGGCATTTTGGGGTCGTTGGGCGCCATGAATTGCAGCTGCGGGCACAGCACGGTCACTTGCCAACCGGCGGCCTGCAGCACAGAGGCGATGCGGTCCAGGCGGCGCGCGCCGATTTGTCGCGAGGGCGCAAACCAGGCTGTCACCAAGAGAATACTCGGCATGGTGCTCACCTCCGGCGGCTGGACCTCCGGCCTGTTGCCGCAGACAACCAGCCGGGCCTACTGCCGCCCGGGGCGCGGCTCAAAGCTATCCGGCGTAAAGGCGGCCGGCAACAGCTCTCGCAGAGGTGCGTGCCACACCAGACCGGTTGTGTTGCCCAGCACCACCTGCAGGTCCAGGCCGAATTCCGCAAGGTTCTGGCGGCACAGCCCGCACGGCGCCGCCGGATGCTCGGCGTCGGTGACAATGGCGATGGTGCGGAATTGCCGCTGGCCGGCGGTAACGGCTGCACAAACAGCGCTGCGCTCTGCACAGCACCCTACTGGATAACTTGCATTTTCAACGTTGACGCCGCTGAAGATGAGGTCGCCTGCGGTCAGCAGCGAGGCCCCAACGGCAAACCCGGAGTACGGCGCATAGGCGCGGTGCCGAACTTGCCAGGCCTGGGCCAGCAGATCGACCCAGCCTGGGTGATCGCCTACCGCCGCCGTCCAGGCACTGCGCAGCTGCGCTTCCGTCCACGCCGATGCGCCGCCCCCTGCTCCTGAGTCAGAAGCCCGGCTTTCCAAGGGATTTTGCGTCACAGCGGCCTCCGCAGGACCGGTAGCTCGGGCAGCGCTTCGACCACACCGGCCACCAGATCGGTCATCCGATCGGTCGCTTCGCGAGCTACCACGGCCACATGCTCGTGATCCAGCGTGCCCTCTCCCAGCCCTGCACCCAGGTTGGTAATGCAAGACAGGCCCATCACCCGCACCCCCATGTGGCGGGCGGCGATGACTTCGGCCACGGTCGACATGCCGACGGCGTCGCCACCGAGAATCGACAACATCTTGATTTCAGAGGGCGTCTCATAGCTCGGGCCAGACAGCCCGCAGTAGACTCCCTGACGCAGGGCGATCGACCGCTCTGCCGCCACTTGCATGGCCAGCGCGCGCAGCTCTGGATCGTAGGCCTGGGTCATGTCTGGAAAACGCGGCCCCAGGCGCTCGTCATTGACGCCGATCAGCGGATTGCCGCCGGTCAGATTCAAGTGGTCGCGGATCAGCATCAGGTCGCCCGGCTGGAAACCCAGGTGCGCCGACCCGGCGGCATTGGTCACGATCAGCGTGTCGATCCCCAGGGCCGCCAGCAGCCGGACCGGCATGACCACCTGGCGGAAATCGTGGCCCTCATAGCGATGGACGCGACCAGAAAGCGCGATGACCTGCTTGCCGTGCCAGTCGCCTACCACCAGCTCGCCGGCGTGGCCCTTGACCGTCGATGCGACCATGTGCGGCAATTTGCTGTAAGAAAGCCGGCGCGCGTGCTGGATCTGACTGGCTACGCCGCCCAGGCCGCTGCCCAGAACCAGGCCAATGGGCGCGGCGATCGGCCCGATGACTCGCTCCACCGCACTGCGCAGTTCGCGCAACGCTGCAATTTCTGACGTCACCATCTTTCCTCTTTGCGCCGCGTCCCGTGGTCGCTGCGGCGGCAGACAGGATGACACGGCAGCGCCACTTGTCGAGCCCTGCGCAGGTTCCACAGGCGAATTGCCTAGGACTGGGACCGTGGGCCGGTTGATCTCAAGGCATTTTGGGCGGCGGCAAATCGGGCAGCCCCACCGGCGGCCCGCCAGCCGATCCAGCGGCCAAGCCCGCCCACGCCGGCGACGGCCCTTCTCTGAGCAGGCTGATGCCGCGGAAACGAACCTGGGCGCGGTAGAGGTACAGGCCAAAAAGCGAGTAGCGGTCGCGGTCTACGCGGGTCTGCAGCACTTCGCGACCGCCCACATACAAGCGCAGCACCCGATCAGCCACGCTGGCGCGCACCTGCACCCAGGTAGATGGCGGCACTTCGGCGTAGGCCTGGATCACCGGCTCGATGTGGCTGGCCGACCAGGCGCGCCGCACCATCACCACGTCGCGGGCGATCTCGATCAGGTAGTAGTAGGGGTATTCGCCGTGGAAGTTGTTGCCCAGGATCAAACCGGCGGTGCCGTGCGCCAAATTGACGTCCAGTTGGTAGGTGAAGTTGGTGCTGGGCAGCTCGCTTTTGATGAGGTAGTTGTAGTTCCGGTCGCCGTGGCCGCTGATCTCGCCGCCGCCAGCCAGCCACTGACCGCCCTCGTGGATGGTCCAGTCGTCGATGTGCGAGCCGCCAAAGAGCTGCACAGAGCCTGGGCCGGTGCGCGCCCGCTCATACAGGTAGGCACGCCAAGTGGCGTCCAGCTGCGCCAAGTTGTCGCCAAAGCAGCTGCGAAAGGCCGACAAGCCGTCCTCTCCCCCTTTGATCTTCTTGAAGAACACCGCAACTTTGGGCCGGGTCACCGGCGAGCTGAGCAAGAAGTCGAGCAGGCCCCACGACTCAGCGTAGTAGATGTTCATCGACGGGCCAGAGAAGCGCTCGGCGGGAGCCTTGAGCAGCGTTGGCAAGTCAATGAACACGTTGTTGGCCATGGCGTTGACCAGGTAGGCCAGCTTGCCTTTGTTGACCGCTGGGATGTGCACTTCTTTGCCCAGCAGATCAAAGGAACCCAGATACTCGGCAATGCCCTCGTCAAACCAGATGGGCCAGTTGCGGCGGGTATAGCGAGTGAAGTGGTGGTCGCCGAACTGCTCGCCCATCATGGCGTGGATCAGCTCGTGAAAATACAACTGCATCGAGTTGTTGTAGCGGTAGGTCACCACCGTTCGCATCCCGCCGTCATAGAAGCCGCCGTTGTTCACCAGCCCGGGGGCGTGCTCGCGCGCATACTCCTGGTAGCGCTCCTGCGACTCAAAGACATAGATCTGAACCGGTTTGGCCGCAACCTGGGCCTCCAGGACCTTGGACAGCTCTGCGTTGGCCTGGGCCAGGAAGCTGTCCAGCCGGCCCAGCAGTTCGGTGGCGTACTCCGGGCGGGTGTCCGTCCACAGCACTGCCGACTTGCCGGCGCTGCGGCGCAGGGGCTGGCGCGCGCTCGATCCTTCACTGGCAAAGGGCGCCGGTTGGCCGGTACCGGCGGGAAAGGCGCTCTCACCGTCGGTGTCGCCCTCACTGGGGGCCGGCTGCCCAAACAATCGCCGCTTAGACAACCCAAGGCGGCCCTTGCCTCCCGGCGAGGCTTGCTCCGCTTCGACAAGACCCAAGGCTGTGTCAAGTGCGCTTGGCAGTTGATCTTTGGCGGAGGCGGCGGCTGCCAGCAGCGACTCGGCGGCGCCGCAAGCACCCGAGCAGGCCGCCTCGCCGCCAGCAGCCAGGGCATCCAGGTCCGCGGCGGGCGGCCCATCGGCAGTCGCAGCCGCCGGTTGGGGCTGGGCCGCTTGGACGACCTGGACCAGCTTGGAGGAAGGCAGCTGTCTTGGCCCCGGATGGCTGACGGCCGACGCCATCAAGCCCACCACGGCCAGCGCGGCCGCCGACAGGGCCCACAACAGCGGGCTCCAGCCGTGATCGGCGCTTTGGGTAGCTCTGTCCTGGCGGGCCGGCGGCTCGGTCATGGTTGCAGTGTAGGGCCGACCCGCGGGCGAGGTCAATCCTCTTTCGGCCGCAAACCCGCCACAACCACGCGATACTAAAACAGTTTAACCGATAATCTGCATCCAAAAACGCAGGCCCGGCGCGGCCCAAGTTGGCCTCTTTGCGCCGCATCCCCTGACCTGACCCTGGGGCGCTGGCCCAAGTCAGTGGGTCGGGGGCTTGGATTTGCGCTTGGTTCGAACGGGCTTGTGCTCAGAGCGGGTGGCGGCCGACGGCTCTGCGGGCGGCGGGCGATCGCCGGGCTCAGAAGGCTCGCTCCCTGGCGGAGAGTCAGGTGAATCCTCTGGGCTTTGCCCCGCCATCAAGCCCTGCAGGACATTCTCTAGCTGCTGCCACAGCTCGGGGATGTCGCTGGGGTGGACGCCTCGCACCAGCGTCACCGCCGCAAAGCCGACGTCCTCAACCTCCCGCAGCACCGCCGCCAGATAGGGAGCAAAGAGGTCGTCATCCACCAAAGCCCAAGGTGCGGTGGCGTAGAAGGTCAGCTCTGCCGGGGGCCCCGGATAGAACAGCATCTGGCCCAGGCGCAGATCGCGGTTGGCTCGGTCGAGCGCCGCCACGGCAAGCCCCTCTCGCTCCATACCGCGGCACAGCACGGCAGTCAGCGCCAGGTGCAGGCCGGACGGACGCTGCACGGCACCAATGCCAAGCTGAGCATTTCGCAGCCGCAGCGTGTAGCCGACCAACCCCAGTTCGTCGTGCAGGTTGGGGTCAAACTCCAAGCCCATCCGCTCCAACCGTGTTCTCAGCACCCGCCAATGGGGCCCCGGAGCCGGCGTCGGCACTTCCAGAACCTGGCCATCGGCGGGCCATTGACCACCCCACGGCGGCCCGGTCAGCAGTTCGCTGGCTATCACAGGACCTCCGTCCGTACAGGCCGGCGCTTGGCTCGGGCCTTGGGCGGAGGCCGCACACCCTTGGCCGCTAGGGCATCGATCCAGCGCTCAGAGCGGGTGCGCAGCGTCAACTCTATGCCGTGCTGGACCACTTCGCGGCGAAACCGCTCCCAAACTTCAAGCAATTGCGTGACGTCGATCAGGTGGGCGGGGACTTCATAGGAGCAAGCCAGCCGCGTTGGCTTGAGCAGACGGTACCAGCGGCCCGCCTCCATCTGCAGGTTGGCGTGGGCCAGCAGAGGCTGCACAGCGACCCCGCGGCGCGGCTTGGCGCAGAACGTTGACTGCAGCACCAGCCAGCGCAACCCGTGCAGGGTGCGCAACTCCAAGGTCTGCAGATGTGTCGGGTACCAGGCGCCCACGCCGCTCGGCTGCTCGGCCGGCCCCAGCCACTGCACAGCGGGCACCCCTGCCGCATCCAGCCAAGCCCGCAGCTGTTGCAGATCAGGAGCTGTGGGCAAATTGCCTGGACTATCTATGGTTTGTTCCATCTCGCCCAGCACCGCGAACCGCGCGGAACCGCCGCACGATAACACAGCTTCTTGGCAAGGGAAGGGAGCCGCCACGCCCCACAGCCTCAATCTGGGCGCCCCAACACCCCCCAAGGCAATGTCAAGTCCTTGTTAGTAAACATCTACTGCACATCAGGACCGCAGCGCGGCCGGTGGTCTAGTTTGCGTTGCCGGCTCGGGTGCGGCACCATCCGCCGCCGGAGGCCACCATGAGGATACCTTTCTGGAAAATGCACGGCCTGGGCAACGACTTTGCCCTGCTGGACGCCCGCGAGCTGCAAGTCGCCGCGCTGGTCCGGGCCGCCCCGCAGCTGTGCGACCGCCACTTCGGCATCGGCGCCGACGGTCTGCTGCTGTGGACAGGCACCGCCCAGGAACCGCGCATGACCGTGGTCAACGCCGACGGCAGCGTGCCAGAGATGTGCGGCAACGGCTTGCGCTGCTTTGCCAAGTGGCTGGGGGACCGCCACCTGCCTCTGGCGACCCAGCTGGCCGTTCACACCGGCGCCGGGACCCTGCACTGCCAGCTACAGCGCGACGACGACGGCTTGGTGCAGACGGTGCAGGTGGCGATGGGCGAGGCCCAGTGGCAGCCAGCCCTGGTGCCGATGCACAGCGATGCCCCGCTGATTCTAGGCAATTTCTCGGATCTACCTCAGCCAGAAGGGACTCCCCTGCTGCGCTGGACGGCGCTTTCGACCGGCAATCCGCACTTGGTGACTTTTGACACGCTGACGACCGCAGACCGGCTGGCCCTGGGCCCGGAGCTGAGCACGCATCCGCGTTTTCCTAGGCAGATCAACGTGGAGTTTGCCGAGGTCGTGGTCACTGACCAGGGCCCAGAGCTGCATGTCGATGTGTTTGAGCGCGGCTGCGGCTGGACGCTGGCCTGTGGCACGGGCGCCACGGCGACGGTTCACGCGGCAGTGCGGCTGGGCCTCGTCCCGGCGGACCGCGAAATCCCGCTGCGCCTGCCCGGAGGCTGGCTGCACATCGCCGTTTCCGCTCTGGGGCAGGCTACCATGCGCGGCCCGGCGGCCGACGTCTTTGAAGGCAGCGTGGTCCTGCCCCAAGACCGCCCGCCGGTAGGAGCCTAGACGATGCCGTGGATTCCCCTTCTGGCGATGCAGTCGGGTGGCGACCCCGTGGCACCGGTGGTGTTGCATCTGACGATTCTGCTGACCGGGACCATGCTGGGCGGCTTTGTGGCGACCAGGCTCAAGCAGCCGGCGGTGTTGGGCGAGCTGCTGTTTGGCATTGTGGCCATCAACCTGGGCATGCCGGGGGCGGCGGCGATGCGCGATTCACACGAAATCGACCTGTTGGCGCGGATCGGCGTGCTGCTGTTGTTGTTTGAAGTGGGCCTGGAATCGACGGTGCGCCAGATGCTCAAGGTCGGCCTGTCTGCGCTGCTGGTGGCCACGATAGGGGTCGCTCTGCCGTTTGCCCTGGGGTGGTGGGTGTCCTCCTTGCTGTTGCCCAGTGATCCCGGTGGATTTACCGCCCTGTTTCTGGGCGCGACGCTGACCGCCACCTCGGTGGGCATCACTGCCCGGGTGTTGCAGGAATTGGGTGCGTTGAACCGGGCAGAATCCCGAGTGATCCTGGGTGCTGCCGTCATCGACGACGTCCTGGGCCTGGTGATCCTGGCGGTGGTCTCAGCGCTGATCGCCGCCGCTGGGTCCGGGCAGACCTTGGCGATCGGGCCTGTGCTGGGAATTATCGCCAAAGCTTTGGGCTTTTTGGTGGGGGCTCTGGTCATTGGCGTGTGGGCAACCCCGCGGCTGTTTCGCTGGGCGGCCCTGCTGCGCCAGCCATCTACGCTGCTAACCCTGGGCATGAGCCTGTGCTTTGTGCTGGCGTGGGCGGCCGATGCCGCGGGATTGGCTCCCATTGTCGGTGCCTTTGCTGCCGGCCTGATTCTGGAAGACGTGCACTCTGCCCCGTTTCGTCAGCGCGGCGAGCGCGGCCTGGAGGAACTGGTGCGGCCGGTGTCTTCGCTGCTGGTGCCAGTGTTCTTTGTGCAGATGGGCCTCAAGACCGACTTGAGCTCCTTGGCCAGCACCGAGGCGATGGGGTTAGGCGGAGCCCTCATCGCCGCCGCAGTCCTTGGAAAACAGGCCTGTGCCTTGGGCGTGTTGCAGAGTCAGGGCCCCGTCGATCGCCTGACCGTTGGCCTGGGGATGATTCCACGCGGCGAGGTCGGCTTGATCTTCGCTGGCGTGGGGATGAGCCTGCACTTCGGCGGTCAGCCCGTGGTAGGGCCGACTGCCTACGCCGCCGTGGTCATGATGATTGTGGCGACTACGGTGGTCACGCCGCCTCTGCTTCAGTGGCGCATGAGCAAGCTGCCGCCGCTGCCCGCGTCACCCTAAGAGCCTGTCAGTGTAATGCCACATCGCGCAGCTAATCGTTCGAAACCAACAGATTGGATCGGGCCCGCCGTCAGGATCCCGCAGGGCCAGTGCTGCTGGCGCCCCGGCGGGCAATTCGCTTCAGATGCGCATTGTGGCGTTCTGTCCGTATGGCCGTTTTGGCTAGCAGCGCCCCACCTTGCGCGGCCCGCGGGCTCAGAATCCCGGCGGGTTGGGCGGTGGCGGGCCCTGCGGCTGCGGCGGCGAGGCTGCGGCAGCGTCGAGCTTTGGCTTGAAGGTCGAGAGGCGTTGCCAGCCCGATCCGCTGACCAGAGCATGCCAACCCCAGCGCAGCCAGCCGAGCAGCGCCGACACCAGCCAAAGCGCCCACGCCAGCATCAGCGCCCGCCACACCCACAGCGGCAAGCTCAAGGCCCCGGCGCTCGGCGTCGGCCCGGTGTGGCGGTCCACGTACCACCGCAGCAGCTTCTCCGTCGAACCCTGGCCGCTCACCTGCATGTCGATGTCTAGCAAGAGGTTTTGGTGAACTGCACCGTAGAGCACTGCCAAGAAGACCAGCGAGTAGGTGCCAAGCGCTAGCTGCAGCAGGTTGTGCCCCTCGGCCGGCCACAGCTGTCCGCGGTTGCCATAGGCCCGCCGCCAGGCCAGGGTCATGAACCAGCCGATCAACAAAACTGTCAATTCTGCAGGTAGTTGCACAAGGCCCAGCCCGAGCAAGAGCCAATCGCGCCGCCGCAGCGGCAGACCGCGTACCCGCGCCATCGCCATGGCCAACAGCAGGATCAGCAGCAGCCGACTCCAAAACAGCACCGCCGCTCCCCAAGCGGGACCGTGGGCCCACAGCAGCCAGCGGTCCTCGCCCATGGCCAGTTCGACGCGGAGGTTCGACACCGGGCCGCCCAGGTCCAGCTCTGGCAAGGTCTCATGCGGGTGGCGATTCCACGCCTGCTGCCAGCGCAATTCGACGGTTTGCAGGCCCGGCTCCAGCGGCAGCGTCAGGACCCGCTCCGCCGGCCGCAGCGTCCGCGGCTTGCCGTTGATGGTGACCGACTGTAGGTCGGCCCCTTCGGGCAAGGTAATGCGCCGCTCGCCGCCCTGGCTGGAGCGGACCCGCAGCTCCAGGGTCGCCGCCAGCAGCCGCTGACCCGGAGTCCCCCGGTAGACAGCGCTTTCCACTGTCACCGACTGTCCTGGCGCCCCCGCCGGCCTTTGGATCGTCAGCTCCAACTGCTCGCCCGGCCACGGCTGCCAGCGCGGCCGCAGCGCCTGATCGGTCGCGTCGCGGGTGTAGCTCGGCGCCAGCCCTGCCGCACCAGCGGGCCAGCGGCACTGCCAAATCGCTGAGCAATCCAGGATCCAACTCTCTGTCCACGGCTCGCCGAGCGGCGCGCGCAGCACCAGCTTGGCCGCACCCGAAGCCGGCATCGGCAGTTCACTCTGAAAGCTGACGGTTTCCTCTCCGCGGTCAAAGGGCACCAATGCCATCCGCCGGCCCTGGGCTGGATCGTCCTCGACGCGCACGCCTTCAGTCAGCACCGCCTCACCGGCCAGCAAGGGAACGCGGACCAGGCCCGGCCGCTCGGCCACTTCGCGGCGCACCTGCACCTCCACTCGCCACGGCATGCCCAGCAACAGCCGGCGCTCGACACGGTACCAGGGCGGAAGTTCCTGGTCAGAGTCGCGCATTTCCCCTGGAGTTACCGGCGCTGCTGGAGCCACCGCGGGATTCTCGCTGGCCCCCGCCGCCTCGTCAGCCGCCAGTCCCCCACCCGCCTTGCCGCCGCGGGTCAGCTGCAGCGAGGTCTCTGGGTTGCCATCCGGATCCAGACCGTCCACGCCCCACTCGCTGCTGCGCACCACCACCTGCTTGGGCAGGGTCGCCTCGTCCAACTGCAGGTCGATGACTGGACGCCGCGCCAGCAGCCCCACTGCAGTCAAGGTGTGCTGGCCGGCCGGCACCCGCACCTGCACCAAGCCATTGTCCAACCGCCGCAGCTGCCAAGTCGGCTGGCCGTCGATGCGCACTTCCTGCAGGTCCAGAGCGCCCAGGGGCCCTGGCAGAGTCACCGCCGCCGGCCGCTGAGCTGAGACCGCCATCGTCACCAGAGCCTGCTGCCGCCCCAGCGCAAGCTCAAGCCGCGACACCACAGCGCACGGTCCATCGCATTTCTGCGCAAGATCAAGGCGTTGTCCCAGCTGCTCCAGAAGAGCCGGGAGTGCAGCACCAACCGGCTCCTCCTCCGCCTGGGCGTTGGTTGCGGTCAGCGTTGCCAGCAGCGCCGCACTCACGGCCAGCAGCAAGGCCCCAGCAACGGGCGGCTGGCTCGGCCCAGTATCCTGAGGCGGCGGCGAGTCGACCTGCAGCTTGCCAAGCCAGCTGCGAATCTTTGGCCAGTCGAGCAGCCGCGCCAGCAGCGCCCCCAGCAGCAGCACCCGCAGCAGGGCCAACAGCAACCCCACGCGTGGGCTCTGCAGCCACAGCGAGATCTCATGGTCCGCGCCCACCGGCCCCGACCAGCCCAGCTGCACCGACTGCCACTGCCAATTGGGCAGGCCTGGCCCCGTTTGCACTACGGCGTGGGGGTCTACTTGCTGGACCTTGCTGTAGTCCATCATCTTTTTCTTGGCCTTGGTCGGCCGCAGGCTAGCGTTGCCGTCGCTTTGGATGTTCTGCACCTGCTCTTGGACCGGCTCCTCGCGCTTGGCCAATTCGGCCTCGGCCAGCCCCTTGTCAGCCTTCCCGTCCTGTGCCGCCAATGCTCCGCGTTTGGGCGACGGCGCGGCGCCGGCTTCTACCGCCTCCTCGACCTGCGGCGTGGCCACCTCGGCGTTTCTGCTGAGGTTCAGCCCGCTTTCGAGCCAACCTCCCTCTCGCTCGATTTGCGGATACAGCGCTGTGCGCAATTGCTGCGCAAAGAAGGGCAGGCAGGTGACCACCAAGCTAGCCAAAGTCGCCCCATACAGCACGCCCACTGTCTTGCGAAACCAGCCCTGAGGCAGCACGCCCAGCAGGGCAAGGCCACCCAAGGCCAGCAGCCACAGGCCCTCAGGCGCGTCGGCCTCGTCGTGCACCAGCACCAGCCCCAGCAGCGCCAAGACCGCCCAGCGCCAGCCGAGCAGGCGGGCCGCCGCAATGGCCGTCAGCAAGACAAAGAAGAAATCAAATAATGTCCAAGAGTCCAACCATGTCCGCGGCATCTCATCCACGCCTCTGGCGCCAAGGAGCTTCCAGCCCGGCGGCAGGTGCAGTGTCGTGCGCAGCGATTGCACACTCGTCCGCCAGCCCACCGCCTTGAGCGCCGAGTTCGACTGCTCGCTGCGCAGATCGGCAACAAGTTGCAGCTGGCCCTGGCGCAGCTCGACGCCCGCTCCGTCGCTGCCCTGGGTGACGAGTTGCGGCGCCCCCGCCACGTCTGCTCGCCCAAGATTCCAACCCGAGGCAATGTCAAATCTCCAGGATTGATGGATTTCTCCCGTTAGGGTATCCTGGCTGGTCAGACCCTCGCCGTCGAGGTCGAGCCACCACTGGCGTTGCAGATGGATCTGGTTGGGCGAAGGTTCCTTTTCGCCGCGACGGGTCACCTTGAGCTGCAGGCTCTGGCCGGACTGGGCCACAAAGGTGCGGCCCTTCTTCCAATCCGCTGGCAACTCGGTGCGTTCTGGGTCAATGGCTGCAAGGCCCAGCAACTCTACCGACCGCACGCCTTCATCCCCCTGCCACACCCACGTTTCCGGTAGTTCCCAGAATTCCCCTTGCATGGCGGGAACAGCTACGGCGGTCACCTGCTCAGGCAGCACGGCCTCGACGAGCAACTCGTGCTGACCTGGACCGGCGTGAAGCCGCGCCACGCCATCCGACCCAAGCTGCAGCGGGACCTTGGACTGGACCCGCACCGGCCTGGCACCGGCCGGCAACACTGGCCCCAAGATCACATCGCGCGCTTTGCCACCCACCCTCACAAGCAGCCGAGTCTGCAGCGACAGAGGCACCCCGTCCTGCAACCGCCTAGAAATACTGGCAGATAGCGTGTCCGTCTCGGCCGCCGCGGCTACCGAACCGTCCTGGCGCAGCACCAATTCACCACCGTCGCGGCGCGGTCCTTCCACGGGCTTGCCGTCCACCTGAAGTTCGACCACGCCGATATCGGCCGGCAAGGCCAGTCGCTCTGGAGGATTGCCCCACGCCAGTTGAGCTTGGATGCGATGATGGCCCGGCGACAGCTGCAGCCCTGGCCGGCCATCGATCTCAAACACGGGGGCAGGCACCCCGTCTACCAAGACGGCTTGCGGCCAAGCGTTTTTGCCACCCGGCAGTCCCACCAGGGCCAGGGCGTCGAGCCAGACGTCCAGGTCGAAGCTGCCACGCGCCCCGTCGAGCCGCAGCACAAGATGCCCCGGCCACGCACACACCCGCGCATCGCCAGCCAAGGAGGGGCACAGCAGCTCGCGCCGGTCGTGAAGCACCCACGGCAGCCAGGATTCCAATGCCTTGGGCACTGCCGGAGAGGGCGGCAACGCAAGGACAGCGCAAGAGAAAAGCCCCGTCACGGCGGCCAACGGCCAGGTCCAATTGCGCATCATCGCCTCCACCGGCCGAACAAGGCTAGTACTGCCTCGCGGTGCCAGTTCGTGGAGTTTGCGCTGGCATGGCTGGCTCCGCAATTACGTGGCCCAAGGCAATGTCAAGTCTATGAAATCACGTAATCCTCCAGTCCGCGGGCTGCGAACGGGGCCCCTCGGCCCAGCGAACTGCCGTTAGTCCACCAGCGGCATCGACCCGGCCAGGGTGTGCGGAGGCAACTGGAAACCG
>CAIXGW010000155.1 GCA_903919145.1 uncultured Myxococcales bacterium | reverse complement strand
GCCGGGCGATCGCTGGGCCGGCGTGGCGCAGAAGACGCCGCCGGGGTGAGGGTGTCGCGCTGAACCGGGGCTCGTGCCAGCGGCGCCAATGGGGCGGCGTGGCGGAGCTATGGCGCGGTGGCCACAAACACCCCGGCGTGGGTGTAGCTTGGCCGTGGCGGGTCGGCAGGCCATACATCCAACTGTGCGCCGGGCCGTCTCTGTGGCGGAGTTGGCAGGCGCCGCTGCAGACTTGGCAGATCGGTCGACCATGAGGCATCTGCCTGAACACTGCGTCCCGTCAGGGTGCGCGGGCGCTGGTGGCAGGACGGCTTGTCCGGCTGCACTGTCGAAGTGAGTCGCAAGTACCCCCTGGGGCACCGACGCGCCGCTCCTTTGCCTGGTCCGGCGTTGGAGGTGGTTAGTTCATGACCCTGCGGCCGTCAACAAGACGGGCTCGTGGGTTGCCCATGCGCTGACAGTTGGGCCGCCAAGCGCACCCCTGCGAATTGGCACCGTCGCCCCGGCCACCAATCACACTGTCCGGCCTTGTCGGTGACCTAGTACGAGCAATTGGCCAGCTCAAGCGCGCAATACTGCTCGATGCAGGCGGCACAATTGGGATTGGCGGGGTTTGCGCAGTAGCCTCCGCACTTCGTCTCGCGGCAAGTGATAAACGCGTCTACCGCGGCCTGGGCAGCAGGACTTGCCGCCGCCTTGCACCCCTTGGCACAGGTAATGTCGCCGCCGCACTTGCCCTGGCACTGAGCGACCTGCAAGCAAGTGGTGTACAACGCTGGCGCGCCAGCAAAACATTTGTCCCACAAGCTCTTGCAGGCCTGCTGGGCGCATTGCATCTGCTGGTCGCCGCTGACATTGCCGCACAGTCCGTCCACGCAGGTGAGCAGGCCATAGTAGTCTTTGCCGCCTTGCTGGCTGGCCTGGTTGTTGCAGGAGCTGCTGCAGGTGGCTGAGCTGCCGCAAACTGCAAAACAGTCAGAGATCTCCTTACAATTGCTGGCGCCGGCCCCAACGCAGGCTGCCTGCTCGGCAAAACAGCTGGTGAAAGCGCAGAGCATGGTCTCAGCGATTTTTCCCTGGTCGGCCAATGGCTTGCACACGGCTTTGAGGCAGCCCTGATAGCTGGCCAGCAGGCTCAGCGCGCTATCGCTGCCCTGCCCTTTGCATGCGTCGGGGCAACCACCGTCTCCGGCCTGACAATTTCCAATACAAGCAGTTACTTGAGCACAGCTGAGCGAGCCTCCGCCCTTGGGTAGACACACGCCCGCCTTGCAGGTCTGGCCTATCGGGCATGCCGGCTGGCACGGCGGGTCTATGCAGACGCCGTTGTCGCAGACTTTGCCGCTAGGGCAGCCGCTGCCGCAGGGGCTGGGCACCTGGCACAACCCGTTCTGGCACACTTGGCCCGGCGAGCACGCCACCGGCATCCCCCATGTCAAGCAGTTAGAGGGCGTCAACTGGCAAGTTCTGGTCGCCGCAACCCCAGGCAAACACTGGACCAAGTTGAGCGCCGGGCAAGGGTCCTTGCAGCCGCAGAGCCCCGACTGGCACTGCTGGTCGGCAGCACAGGCCTTGTCAAATACCCAGCTCGGCTTTGGCGGACTGCCAGTGCTTTGGCATACCTGCACGGAGTTTCCGCTGCACTGCAGGGCGCCGGGCTGGCAGTTGCTGGTGTCCAAAGTCACGGCGACGTCTTCGCCCTTGGCGTCGGTCACGTCGGGTGCTGCGACTTCCGCAGTCGCATCCAGGCTGTCCTGGACCTCGCTCGCGGCGCCGGCATCGCCAACAAGGCCATCGCCACTGCCTGCATCGGTGGCGGTGGTGTCTTTGGGGTTGAACAGCACATCGGCGCCGCAGTGGACCGCCACGCAGTTGATAGGATCTACGCAGATATCCACGGTACCCGGACACGGCATGCAGGCGTTGGACTGCGGATCGCGGCAAACCACCGAGACAATCGCTCTTGGCGCCTCGCCACAGCCAGTCAGCTCCAGCGCGCCGCCGCCCATCAGTGCCAGCAGGGCCAGCCGCAGCCATCCATCCAGCCCGACTGCGACCCGCTTTTGCCTTGCTGCCTGCCCGCTTGCCAAGATGCCCTCAGTACCGACCCCAGGTCAGGGGTGCAGCATAGCGGTCCAACCGCCGTCTCGCAAACCAGCGCAGATCCACAGCTCCCCCTTTGGACACACCGTCTCCCGGGCAGTTACACTTTGCTTTCGAGATGTTACCTTGCCAATGGGGTTTACAATCGGCAGCGCTACGGCTACCTTGGCGCGCCGACCCGCTGCGGGCCGACCCGGAAACAGGCGCTACCGATGCACGTGCTCCACTGCGACAACCATGTGATCGTGGTCTACAAACCCGCTGGCGTTCCCGTCCAGGCCGATGACAGCGGCGACCTGGACCTGCTGAGTCGGACACGGCGCTGGATCGAGGTGGAATTCCGCAAGCCCGGCAAGGCTTTTGTGGGCCTGGTTCACCGCCTTGACCGCCCGGCGCGCGGCCTGGTCGCCATAGCCAGGACCTCCAAGGGAGCCGCTCGGCTCAGCGAGCAGTTCCGCAGCCGCACCGTCAGCAAGCGCTACCAAGCGGTCGTCCACGGCATTCCGCCCCAGGCCCAAGGCGAACTGCGCGACTGGTTGCTTTCCGACGAAAAGGGCAGCCGGATCACCAAGACCGGCGTCGGCGCTGAAGCTTCCCTGCGCTACCAGGTCGCGGCGGTGCGGTCCGGGCGGGCGCTGCTCGACATTGACCTGCTGACTGGCCGCAAGCATCAGATCCGTGTGCAACTGGCCAGCCGCGGGTGGCCCATTGTCGGCGACCTGCGCTATGGCGCCGCGCTGCCACTGCCCGACCGCAGCATTGCCCTGCTGGCCCAACGGCTCTCCTTTGACCACCCCACCGCTGCGCTGCGGCTGAGCTTTGAGGCGCCGCCGCCGCCTGGCTGGCCGTGGGTTCCCGATGAAACCACTGTGCTGGCCCAGTGGCTGGCCGCTGCCACCTGAGGCGCCATGGACTCTTCTCAAGCATTTCTGGCCGATCTGCGTCAGACCCACCTGCGCCATGCCCAAACGACCGAGCAGGTGCGTGGCCTGCACGTGCCCTACCACCGCCGCGGCGTGCTGTCGATTCCCGCGTTCAAGATGGCTGCCGGCGGCGATCCGGCCGTCGAGGGTCGCAGCCAATCCCTCAAATTGATGGCGGGCGCCAAGCGTTTTGCCGTCGACAGCCTGTTCTTTGACCTGGAGGATGCCGCGCCCGACCAGCCCGAGTTCAAGCTGTTTGCCCGCGAATTTGCTATCGAAGCACTGCTGTCGACCCCGATGCCCGACCGCGTCATCGGCTTTCGGCCCAACAACCTGCGCACCGAGTACTTCGAGAAGGACTTTGCCCAGGTGCTGCTGCGCGCCGGACACCGCCTGGACTATGTCGTGCTGCCCAAGAGCGAATCGGCAGACGAAGTGGCCGACGTCGCCCGCTTGCTCCGCCAGGCCCTGCGCTTGGCCGGAGTCGACCGACCGGTCTGGCTCGAAGTGCTGATCGAGTCGCCGCGGGCCTTTGCGCAGGCCCAGCGCATCGCCGCCATCCCCGAAGTCAGTGCCCTGGTCTACGGCGCCTATGACTTCGCCCGCTGCGTGGGTGCCCAGGTCAGGCCAGAGCTCTGGCTAGACGACCACCGCACCGTGCGCCAGCTGTTGCCAGTGCTCGCCGCCGCCGAAGGCAAAGAAGCTCTTGATGCGGTCACCGCCGCCATTCCGCTGCGCCCCACCAAGCCGGCTGCCTGGACCGATCTGCAATTTCAGCAAGCATTATCAGGACAAGACATTTCCCTGGGGAGTGTCGGAGAGGATTTTGTCCAGGCCCAGAAGCGCCGGCAGCGGGCGCTGGACCTAACGCTCCGCGATGCGCAGGATGCCCGGGCCCTGGGTTTCGCCGGCAAGTGGGTGCTGCACCCCGACCAGATCGCGCCCATCCAAGGCGCCTGGCTGCCCAGCCGCGCGCAGGCCCTGCGGGATCTGGCCGTCGTCGCCAGCTACGCGCTGGCCGGGCATGGCGGGTCGGGTGCGGAGGTGGCAGGCCACCAGATGGCCGACAAAGCCGTCATCGGCGCGCTGTGGTGGGACGTGCAAGCAGCCCTGCGCGGCCAAGTGCTGCAGCTGGCCGACATTGAGGCCACGGGCACCACCCTGGACATGCTGCAGCGGGCGGTGGTGACTCGCAGCCAGCAGCTGCGCTAAGCGGATCGTCCCCTGCAAGCTCTTCCGCCGTCCCCCTGCGTTCCAGCCGCGGTCGACCGGCGCCGCAAGAGCCCCGGCAGCAACTCCTGCAACGCTGGGTGGTCGAAGCATCGCCACGCAGCCGCAGCGGCTGGCCCAGCGCCCCCAACATTCCGGCGCGGCACGCCTTCCGGTTTGTCCTTGTTGGAGTCGTCGATCCCCAAGGCGGCTACGGCGATACGCCTGCCATCTTGCCCATGTAGTAGGGTGTTGCCTGCACGGCCGACAGCGACGGCTCGGTGGGCGCAAACTTGTCCAGGTAGCCCAGCAGCTCTTCCTGGTGGCGACGCAGCCAGCTTCCGGCACTGCTTCTAGGCGCTGCAGCCACTTGCCGCTGCAACTGGTCGGCGGTGCGCAAATCCTTGTCGATTTCTGCAAGCTTGCCACACGCCGCCGAATCCGGGGTGTCCTTGCAGCCAAACCACTCCTGGGGCATGGTCTTGCGCCACAGCCCAGTCGGTCCAGTGACCTGAACCATAAGCTCCACCAGGGCGTCGAGCGCGTCGGCTGCCTTGGGCTGGGGCATCTCCAGGCGATCGCGCCAGGTCCGCACAAACGCTGCCCTTTTCATCAGCGATTCCGCAAGAACCTTGGCAGCAGCGCCCTCGGCCGAGTCCGGCGGGTCCTTGGGTTCGGCCGGCGGCTCTGCGGGCGGCGGCGGCGCTGGCGCGGCGTCGGTCGGCGGTGGCGGCGACGCCACTTCCACTGGCTGCGGGGCCGCGGGGTCCGCTGCCATGGCGGCGGTCCGCACGCATAGGGCGTGCCAGTGCGCCACCTTGGTCACTACATCCTGTTGGACCTTGACCTTTTTGCCGCCCTCTCCAAGCTGCTCGACCGTTTTGGCCGAATTCTTCTCTTCCACGTCGACCTTGAGGCCAACCAGCGCATCGCAGCCAGCCAGGGCAGCCTGGACTGAAAGCTGCTTGACGACCTTGGGCCGGTCCTCCTCGCCATGGCGGCTGTCGGTGCGCAGCACGCCCACCACCACCACCGGCTGAGGCAACGACTCCGGCGTTTCAGCTTGCTGGACCGCCATTTTGTACGGCAAGGCCTTGTAGCGCGGCACGCCCTCGGTCCGCTCCAGCTGCACCGCGCCGCCGCAAGCCGCGCCAACCAGCGCCAACACCGCGGCCGCCAGCGCCGGACGATTCATCAGCTTTGCAGCCAGTTGGCGCTGAGTTCGCTGCCGCGCGGAGTGCTCTAGCATGCTTTCCTCGCCCCTAGGCTGTCGCCGCCTCAATTCAGCGGTGGGCAGAACTTGGTGTCGCAGTTGTTGGCCTTGGTGCACTGCGAGCAGTAGTAGCCACAGGGCAGCCCTTCATTGACGCCGGCCTGGCACGGGCTGAGGAAGGTCGAGTCCACCTCAAACTTGGAGCACTGCTGCCACTGCTCGTCCGGATCGGAGATCTCCGGCTTGGGCTTCATCATCAGCAGGCAGCCCCAGCAGACGCTGACGGGATAAGACACCTCGCCAGCAGAGACCGTGGCGCCCTCGGCGGTGGTACCCTCCATCCTAAAGGTCAGGATCACCTGCTCTATATGACTGCGGTTGTTGGGAAACTTGCTCCAGCGCACCCGCCAATCTTCGCCCACCGGCGCATTGGGCGACGTCTGGGCCGGCACCAGATCAAAGGGCACCGGCGCATTTTCTTCCGGGTCCACCACGGCGTAGGTCGGAATGTCCCACTCGGTGGCTAGCGGAAAGCTGGCGGTCTTGCCTTTTTGGTTGAACGGCGAAGAAGTGGTCTTGCCGTCATTGGGCTGGCGAGCCAAGGTCACGTGGACATTGGTCAGGGTCACCATGTTGCCTTCGGCGCGCAAGGCCGCGGTGCCGTTGCCGCTGACCGAGGCGCTGCGGGTCAAGCGATTCTCTACCCAAGCGTAGTAGCGGTAGCGATTGGTGATCGCCAGATCCAGCACGCCGTCCAAGTAGAAGTTGTCGCCCGTGCCATAGGTGCACAGCACTACGCCATTGGTCTGCGTGACCTGGGGCACGACGTTGCCGCGCACCAGCAGAACCGCCGGATTGCCCTGCTCACAGCCGCTAGCGACGGCCAGCAGACCGCCTAGCAGCAAGCCGGCCCAGGGCCTCAATCTTCCCTGTCCAGTGCGTTGCAGTGCTGTGTTCATGTGCTCCTCCCGATCTGCCTCTGCTGGCCGCTGCCGGCCAACATGCCCATACTAGCGCGCCAGCTTTCCCAGCGCACCTGCTGTAATTCTGCGCGGCCCGGCGCCAACAGCACCGGCAACCACAAATCAGCACCGCGGCGCTTCTTGTCGCCGGCAGCGCCATCCCAAAGCTCGGGCCCAGCCCAGCGCTCCCATCTTGTGGTCAGCCCCAGAGCTGTCAAGCCAGCATCTACTTCGCTCGCGGTGCCGGGCGCTGCGTGGCCGCCCGCCTCGGCCCATTGCGCTTCTGCTACCAGGCCAAGGGCCACGGCCTCGCCATGCAACACAGAGTAATGACTAACTTTTTCAATGGCATGCCCTACCGTATGCCCCAGATTGAGCAGCGCGCGCTGCAGCTCGGCTTCGGGGCCCGCGGTCTCGCGCGGGTCGGCGCGCACCACCTCGGCTTTGAGCCGCACCGCCCGCAGCAGGTGAGGCTGCAGGGCCGCCGTCGAGCGCCGGCGCAGAGCTGGCGCATCTGCCAGCAGAGCCCGCCAGGCCGCCTCATCAAACAGCAGAAATATCTTGGCAATTTCAGCCAGTCCACAGCGAAACTGCCGCGCCGGCAAAGACGTCAGCGTCTCCAAAGCCAGCCACACCAGCACTGGCGAATGAAACGCCCCGACCAGGTTCTTGCCCTCGGGCAGGTCAATGGCGGTCTTGCCGCCGACCGAGGCATCGGCCATGGCCAGCACAGTGGTCGGAAAGTGGGCAACCCGCACGCCGCGCTGCCACGTTGCCGCGGCAAAGCCGGCCAGGTCGGTCGTTGCGCCGCCGCCCACTGCCACTACCAGGTCACCGCGTCCCAGCTGCTGCTGCGCCCAGCTCGCCCACACGCGGCCCAGCCCGCGCACATCCTTGCCGCGCTCTCCCCCCGGCACCGGGGTGGTCAGCACCGAGGCGCCGCGCACAATCAGCTGTTCCACCAGCGGGTTGGCCCACTGCGCCGCGCCGCGATCCACAACCATGGCGATGCGCCCGCCGTCGGCCAGCTGCACCAAGGTCTCCGCCGCGGCGCTCGGATCGCCGGGATGCAGCCAGATCGGCGCCGGCTGGCCATCTTCGCCCACGGCGTCAATGCGCTGGTAGGGCTGCAGGCCGCGCTCTATCGCCGCTGCGACCTGGGTCGGCGTCTGGCCGGCATCGACGCGCAGATGGGCTCCGGCGTAGGTCGGGCGGCGTCGATCCAGCAGATCGGCCAGGCTGGCCCGCACCGCCTGCCGCGTATCGCCCAGCAGCGGCCGCTCTTGGTCGTCGCACAGGGCTCGCTCTAGCAGAACGTCCAGCTCGGTATCCAGCCACACCACCGCCGCTTTAGCGCGCATCCTGGCCAGACCATTGTGAAAATGTGCGGCTCCCCCGCCAGTGCTCAGCACCACCGCTTCGCCATCCAGCACCGCATCCAGCAAGCTCGCCTCGCGCACCCGAAACGACGCCTCGCCTTCGCGCCGCAGCAAATCCGCCACGCCACAGCCGGCATCGGCCGCCACCAGGGCGTCCAAGTCGACATGGGGCAGTCCGCGCAACTTTGCCAATAGCGCGCCAACCCTGGTCTTTCCCACCGCAGGCATGCCAATGAGCACAATGTGGCGCTGGCTGGTGGTCAAACGTCCCCCTCTGATCGCACCGGACTTCCAAGCTTGGTTGAGCTGCCGCCCTACTTGCCCACAGTCAGCGACGACGACCGGTTGACGATGCGCGGCGTAATGAAGATCAGCAGCTCTGTGCGCTTGTCTTCCTCGCGGCGGGTGCGAAACAGGGCGCCGATGAGCGGAATATCGCCAAAGAACGGCACCTTGCGGATCGAGTTAGAGGTGCTGCGGGTGTAAATGCCGCCAATGACCGTGGTCTCGCCGTCGCCCAGCAGCAGCTCAGTGGTCGCTTCGCGCTGGGTGATGGTGGGATTGCCGTCGGCGGCGCGGTTAGAGAAGTCCGGCTCATTCTTGCTGACGTTGACGCTCAGGCGGATGTTGCCGTCCTGGGTGATGTGCGGCGTAGTGCGCAATGCCAGGTCGGCGTTGAAGAAGCGCGTCTGCACGCCCTGCGACGACACCACCGAGATCGGAATCGAGATGCCCTGGCGAATGGTCGCGGTGTTGTTGTCCAGGGTCAGCACCTTGGGGCTGCTGACGATCTTGACCACACCTTCCTGCTCTGCGGCTGACAGGCGCAAGTTCAAGTTGCCCACGCCGCCCAGGGAGCCCAGGGTCAGGCCAATCGCGCCACCAGCGCCGGTGCCGGTGGCTGCGGGCAAGTTGACGGCGTACTGCGGAACCGAAATGGCCACGCCGTCTTTGTTGGCCACACCGCCGTCCGCGCCGCCCGCCACGCCAATGACCGACGGAAACGGCAGACCGGTCTCATTGCCGTAGACCGACGACATGGAGTAGTTGCCACCCCACTGGATGCCCACTTCCTTGTTGAACGCCGAGCTGGCCTCGACCACCCGCGCCTCGATCAGCACCTGTGGCGTCTGGCCATCCAGCTTGCGGACCATTTCTTCCACGGCGGCCACGTGATCCTCTGTATCCTTGACCACCAGCGCGTTGGTGCGCAGGTCCACGGTCACGGTACCCTTCTTGCTCAGGATCTCCTTGACCTGCGCCGTCAACCCTTCGGCAGAGGCGTAGTTGACCGGGATGATCCGGACCACCAGCTGCTTGACCTCTTCTAGCTTCTGGCGCCGCTCGACCTCGTTCTCAAATTCCTTCTTGAGCGCTTCGATCGGCGCGACCCGGATCACGCCGTGCTGGCGGACGTAGTCGTAGCCGCGGGCGCGCAGGATGACGTCTAGGGCCAGGTCCCACGGGATGTTCTCCAGGTGGAACGTCACATCGCCCATCACTTCTGGGCCGGCAATGATGTTGACCTTGCCTTCCTTGGCCAAGAAGGTCAGCACGTGCTGGATGTTGGCGTCCTTGATGGTCAGGTTGATGCGCTTGCCGGTGTAGCGGCGCGCCTTGCGCCACGGCGTCTTGATGGCACCGCCGGGCGAGCCAGCCTCTGCGCCACCACCGCCGCCACCGCGAGCGTCTTCTTCAGGCGCCATGCGCGGCTGCGGAGCGGCTGCCAACACGTCGCCGCCGGACTTGACGCCCGCCGAAGCGCCGCGCGGGCCCTCAGCATAGGCGCGCTCAGACGCTTCGACCCGGTCAAAATCCCACAGCAGCTTGCCGTCGCGCAGCGCCACCCGGTCAACGATGCGCTCGCCGCTGCGTTCGGTCAGGTCCACCACCACCCGCAGCTCGTCGGTCGCGCCTTCTGGGCGGTAGACGGTCACGCGCTCCATTGGCCCCTGCAAAGACTTGGTGTCATAGGCTTTTTGCAGACGCTCGGGCAGCTTGACGCCGCGCACGGCCAGCACGATCCGCCCAGCCTCGCGGCTCAGGACTTCGGCGCGAGCCTGGCCCACTGCGCCGCTCAGGGCAAACTCCACGTGGCCGCGGGCGCGCCCCTCAGCGGTAATGCGCACGTCGTCTACCCGCACAGCGGCCGAGTCCTGGCTCTTGGCTTCGCGGTCCTGGCGCGCGCGCTGGCGCTCTAGCTCGGCTTCGCGGCGCAGGGCCTTCTGGTCCTGATCGCTCTGATCAGCTGCCACCTGGGCGCTGCGGCGCTGCTCGGCGACGGCGGCGGCGCGCTTGGCCTGGTCCAGCTCAGCCAGCAGGCGCTGCTTGTCGGCGCGCTCGGCGGCCAACCGCTCTTCGTGTTCGTCGGCCTGGGCGCGCGCTTGGGCGGCCAGCTTGCCCTCAGCTTCGCGCTCCTGGCGCTCGCGCTCGGCGCGCTGCTCCAGCACGGCGATCCGCGCCTGCTGCCGCTGCACGTAGTCGGTCATCTTGCCCGGGCTCTTGCTCTCCGCCGCCGCCTCGGCCTGCATGCGCTTGGCCTGCTCGGTCTGCAGGGCCGACTGCAACTCTTGCTCGCGGTGGGCAAATTTGTCAGACAGGGCGCGCTCGCGCTGCTCGTGCTCGGCTTGCAACTGAGCACGCACGGCGGCCAGCTCGCGCTCGACCCGCTCCTGGCTGCGCTTTTGCTGCTCTGCCGCGGCCTTCTCAGCGCCGACCATGCGCTGACGAGCTTCCGCCACAGCCTTCTCGGCTTCGCTGATCCGCGCGCTTGAAGCGTCGCGGTCGGCCTTGAGCGCCTCCAGCTCAGAAGCGCGCGCCTGCAGGCTCTTGGACAGTTGACCGACCTTGCTCTCTGCCTGCAGCCGGGCCCGCTGCTCTCGCTCGGCGTCCTGCCGCGACGCAGCCAGAGCAGAATCGCGGCTCCGCAGGGCTTTTTCCGCCAGCGTCGCCTCGCGCTCTAGCCGCTTCTGGTCGCGCTGCGCTGCGGCCACTTCGCTGGCCTTGCCAGAAGACGCCGCCGTGCGCTCGCGGCGCTTGGCCTCCAGCAGCGCCTTGTCAAGGCTGGCGATGCGCTCCTGCGCCTGATCCTTAAGATTTTGCAGCTCTTTCTCGCGCTGCGACAGCAAGCTCTGCACCTGCTCGGTGCGCTTGTGGGCCTGCTCGACCTGCTCGGAGGCCTGCGCCACCTTGGCCGAAGCCTGGGCGGCCTGGGCAGAGGCTTGGTCGCGCTCTGCTTCGCGCTCGCGCAGCTGGGCTTCATAGCTCTTGCTTAGGGCCGCTTCGCGCCGCTTGAGCTCTTCCTGAAGGTCCAAGCGCAGCTGGGCTACGCGCTTCTCAGCATCGCGCTCTACGGCCTGCACCCGCGTGTCGCGGGCCGCCATGGCGGCCTGCAGCTGCTTGCGCATCTCGACTACTTGCGCTTCTGCCTTGACCTGGTCGGGGTTGCCCTGGGCGCCGGTGGCCCGCAGAGCCGCAACCTCTTGCTCGCGCTGCTGCAGCGCTTTTTGCAGGCGCTGGGCCTCCTGCTCGGCCTGGGCGCGCGCTTGCGACTCCCGCTGACTCTCTTCTACGGCAGCGCGCAACGCCTGTTCGCGGCTGCGCAAATCAGACTGCAGGGTGCCAAGGGCACCTTCCAGCTGGGTCCTTTCCTGGGCGGCCTTGCCAGCCTCACTGGCTTTGCCGCGAACCAGCGCCTCTTGCTCGCGCTGACGGGCCTCGTCCAGCTGGGCTTCCAGGGTCGCCTGGCGCACGTGCAGTTCGTCTTGCAGGCGCTTGAGCTCGCGCTCGCGATCCTTGAGCAAGCCTTCTACGCGGCTGGCGCGCTGCTGGGCCGCCTGAGCCTGGCTCTGGCGCTCCTGCTGAACGCGGGCCAGCTCGCGGCGGTGAGCTTGGTCCAGGTCGCGACGCACCGACTGCACGCGCTGCTCAAACTGCGCTGCCATGGCCTTCTCGCGCTGCGCTTGGTCCTCTTGCTGAGCCTGCAGCCGCTGGCGAGCCTGGGCCACGGCCTGCTGGGCCTTGACCAATTCCTGACTCGAAGAAGCCTTGTTGCGCAGTTGCCCCAGCTCGCGCTCGCGCTGGGCCAAGGCCTGCTGCAGGCGCCCGGCTTCTTGTTCGGCCTGGGCGCGCGCCGCCGCCTGGCTCTTGGCATCGGCCCGCGCCGTCTGCAGCGCCTGCTGTTGTTCGCTGAGCTCCTTGGCCAACTGCGCTTGGTCGCGCTCGATGCGCTTGCGATCGGCCTGGGCGCGCTCCTGATCGGCGCGGCGGCCATCGCGGGCGGCTTGCGCTTCGGCGTCGCGGGCGGCGTTCATCTGCTCGGCCAGCTTGGCGTCGCGCTGCTGAAAAGCGGCCTTGAGGTCGGTCAGCTCGCGCTCGCTGCGCGCCAGATCGCTCTTGGCCTGGGCCGCCTGGGCCTCAGCCTGCTGGCGGGCCTTGTTCTGGACGGCCAGCTGCTGGTCGCGCTCGCCCAGCTTGAGCTGCAGCTGCTGTTGAGCAGCCTGGGCCTGGGCCAGCTCGCTGCGCACATCGGCCAGCTGCCCTTGCAGCTTCTGCTCCATGGCCGCCAGCTGGCGGTCGCGCTCGCCCAGCTGGGCCTGCAGCTGCCGCTGTGCCGCCGCCACCTCGGCCTGGGCGCTGGCAATCTGCTGCTGTGACGCGTCTTTGCCTTGGCGCAGGGCGGCCAGAGCCGCCTCTCTCTGGGCCAGGGTAGCCTTGAGCTGCTCGGCCTGCACCTCTGCCTGGCGACGAGCCGTGGCGTTTTTCTCAGCCTCAACGCGGGCCTGCTGGAGCTGCCCGTCGCGGACGGCGACTTCCTTTTGCAGCACGCTCTGCCGCCGCTCGATCTCTGACTGGGCCGCCTGCGCCGCCGCTACTTCAGCCTGCTTGCCGCTGCGCTTGGCCTGCTCTTCGCGCTGCTTGGCCTCCGCCAACTCGCCGGCCAGGGCTTCTTCGCGGGTCTTTAGGGCCACGCGCAAGCTCTGCAGCTCGGTCTCGCGCTCGCCCAACAGCCGCTGGACCTGCTCGGCGCGGGCTGAGGCCGCGGCCTTTTCGCGCTCCAAACTGGCCTTCTCTTGCTGCAAGCCAGCTTTTTCCTGTTGCAGCCCAGCGACCAACGCCTGGGCCCGGTTCAGCTCGCCGCGGACATCGGCCAGCTGCCCTTGCAGACGCTGCTCCAGCGCCGCCAGCTGCCGATCGCGCTCGCCAACTTGCGCCTGCAGCTGCTGCCGCGCCGCCGCCACTTCAGCCTGCGCCTTGCTGATCTGCTGCTGCGAAGCCGCCTTGCCCTGCTGCAGAGCCGCCAGCGCTGCTTCGCGCTGAGCCAGCGACGCCCGCAGCTGCTCAGCGTCCGCCTCGGCCTGCCGCCGCGCTTGGGCATTCTTCTGCGCTTCGCTGCGGGCCAGCTGCAGCTCTTGTTCGCGCGAGCGCACTTCCTTCTGCAGGACGGTCTGGCGCTGCTCAATCTCTTGCTGGGCCCGCTGGGCGGCGGCCATCTCGGCCTGCTTGCCTTCGCGCCTGGCCTGCTCTTCGCGCTGCTTGGCGGCGGAAAGCTCGCCGGCCAGCGAGGCTTCTCGCCCCTTGAGCGCCGCCCGCAGGCTCTGCAGCTCAGTCTCTCGCTCGCCCAGCAACCGCTGAACCTGCTCGGCGCGGGCCGAGGCCGCGACTTTCTCGCGCTGCAGTGCCTGCTTTTCCTGCTCCAGCCCGGCCTTTTCCTGGCGCAGGCCGGCCACCTGGGCTTGCGAACGGCTCAGCTCGCCGCGCACATCGGCCAGCTGCCCCTGCAGCTTTTGCTCCATGGCGGCCAGCTGGCGGTCGC
The DNA here is from genome assembly GCA_903919145.1 of uncultured Myxococcales bacterium. GTDB lineage: Bacteria > Myxococcota_A > UBA9042 > UBA9042 > UBA9042 > SXRM01. The sequence continues at coordinate 35,483 of CAIXGW010000155.1, read as the reverse complement.
GCTCGCCCACCTGGGCCTGCAGCTGCTGACGCGCAGCCGCCACTTCAGCCTGGGCCTTGGCGATTTGCTGCTGCGACGCGTCTTTGCCCTGCTGCAGCGCGGTCAGCGCGGCCTCGCGGTCGGCCAGCGTGGACTTGAGCTTGTCGGCCTCGGCCTCGGCCTGGCGCCGGGCTTCGCCGTTCTTTTGCGCCTCTACGCGCGCCTGGGTCAGCTGTGCATCGCGGGCGGCCAGCTCCTGCTGCAGGGCCGACTGCCTCTTCTCGATCTCTGCCTTGGCCTGCTGCGCGGCAGCCAATTCCGCTTGCTGACCGCTGCGCTTGGCCTGCTCTTCGCGTTCCTTGGCTTCAGCCAGCTCGGCCGCCAGCGTGGCTTCGCGGTCCTTAAGGGCAGTGCGCAGGCTCTGCAATTCGCTCTCGCGCTCGCCCAGCAGCCGCTGCACTTGCTCGGCGCGCAGAGCCGCTGCGGCCTTCTCCTTCTCCAGGCCGGCCTTTTCCTTCTCCAGGCCCGCTTTTTCTTGCTTGAGGCCGGCGACCTGGGCCTGCGAGGCAGCCAGCTTGCGCTCGGCCTCGGCCCAGCGCAGCTCGGCCTGCTGCCACTTGCGCTCGGCCAGCTCGCGCTCGCCGTCGGCGCGCTTGGCGCGTTCCTGGGCGTTCTCGGTCTCCATCAGGCGGGCACGGGCGCGCTGCAGATCGGCTTCCAGCTGGGCCTGCCTGTCTTTGGCCTGGGCGTCGGATCCGGCGCGAGCGCGCTGAACTTCCTGATCTTTTTCGGCCAGCACCTTCTTGAGGTGAGCCACTTCTTCGGCCTGAGCCAGCCGGCGCTGCTCAGCCACCCGCCGCGACTCGTCGCGCAGGGCTTCGGCCTGCAGGCGGGCCTTGTCCAGTTCCTTTTGCAGAACGGCCAGACGCTCGTCGCGCGAACCGTCAGCGCGTGCCCCTTGGGCCGCTTGCTGCTTTTGCAGCTCGCCGATCTGCTGGCGCAGCAATTCTACGCGCGCTTCTTCTGACTGGCGCTGGGCCACCACCGCCGCCAGGCTGGCGCGCTCTTTGTTGAGCTCAGACCGCAGCTTGTCGGCATTTAGCTGTTCGTCCTTGAGGCGCTGGGCAGCCTGAGCAACGGTCGCCTCAGCCTGCTGCAGCTGGGCCCGCAGGGCGTCCTGGGCCTGCAGGTCGCTCTTGGCGCGCGTCAGCTCTTCGCGCAAGCGATCGCGCTCGCCCTGGGCGACCTTAGAAGCCTGGGCCGCCTGCTCCTCGCGGCTGCGGGTGGCCCGCAATTCGCTGGCCAGCTGCTGCTCGCGCGCCGCCGCCGTCTTAATGGCCGACTCCGCGGCAGCCACCTGAGCGCTTTGCGCCTGGCTGAGCTTGCGGTCGGTGCCATCGACCACCACCACCACCGCGTTGCCGTCGGCTCGCACGTGGTAGAGGGCATCGGCGTCAAACGTCACGGTGATGCGGGCAATCGGCGCGCCGCCCTTCTTGGTCGCCGCAACCTCGACTTGCCTGACCACGCCGTTGCCGACGTAGCGCGGCGCATCCAGCCCCTCAACGCCGGCTCCCGCCACTTCAATGAAGAGTCGCGAAGGCTTATCTAGCCGATAGGTCGTAAAGGTCGGAGCCGCCTGACCGCGCACGGTGATGACGGTGGTCTGCGCCGCCTCCTGCACGTCCACGGCTACCAGCGCGTTGACCGCCAACTGCGGGTTGCCCGGCGCAGCAAAGGCCGGCAGCGCAGGCGCCGCGGTGGTCAGCGACAGGATCGCGGCTACCGACGTCCGGAACAGACGCTTGGCCATCTTCTGGGTGGTCCTCATCGCTTCTTCTCCTCACAGCGCATGACAGCGTCGATAACGACGGCGTCAACTTCCGAGCATAGGGGCAGGCAGTGGCCTGTCAAAAAACTGTCAGCCCGCGGCGACCTTCTCCAGCGGAGCGGCGCAACGGGCAGGCTGACCACGGCGTGGGCTGAGCGCCACTTCAAACCCAAGACCGTCAATTCGCCCCGGTTTGCGCCCGGTACTGGTTCACAGGTCTTGGGTACCGGTGCTTGGTCTGATCCTGTACCCCAAGCCCAGACCCTGGTGGCACCAGGAACAAACTTGGGTTGTGGGGTACTAGGGTACATCGCTCGCCTCTTCATCGGCCTCGCCAAACCCCTTGAGCGGCGGAACCAATGACCTTTCGATGGACTTCTCTTCGCCCGGCACGTCAATGATCACCTTGTACTGGGTGATGGCGGCCACGCGCGCGCCTTTGTTGCCAATGGCATCGCCGCGCACGACTTCGCAGCGGTTCTGATCGGTGCCCAGGAACACGGCCTTGGGCTCAGGAATGCCGGTTAGCAAGATGATGAGCTTGTAGCTGTCCAGATCGCCTTTGGTGGCGCAGGTATCGGGCAGGTCCAGCGCCTGCTCATCGGTGCCGCCCGCCGCGCCTTCTTCCGGCGCCGTCTGCTGGATAATCGGCTTTTCAATGAAGCTGGCGATGTTGTTCAAGGTGATGTTGGCCACGCCATTGATCTCGCGCTGCTGGTAGGTGCGGAACAGCTCGCGGACCGGCTTCCACTTGGGATTCTCTCCCAGCACAATGAAGTTGCCATCCTCGACCACAGAGGCCGCGCCAGCAGCGGCCGGCTCGGGGCCCCGCGGAGCCATCTGCTTGGGCTCGCCGCCACCTTCTCCGCCGCAACCGGCCAGCAGCATTAGCAGAGCCGCCGCCAGCAGCAGCGCCGCGGGACGCACGCAGGTCGACGCGGCGCCGCCAAGCCCCAGCGGCCTTTCTGCGCAGGACGCAGGCGCACCTGAAATCGCGGTCGGTGTGCTCATCATGTCCTCTTCTTCTTGCCCTTCTCGCGCCGCGCCTGCCCTTCTTTGAACTCGGCCGGCTTGCCCGTCCACACAAAGGCGGAGGCCACAAAGGTCGCTCGAACCAAGGTGCTCTTGCGCCCCTCGTCGGCCATCTCCAGCGCTTCCAGCAGCTGCTGCTCTGGCGTCCGGGCGCCGTCGGCAGGCTTTTGCTGGTCCAGCGGCTTGGACGCATCGATCTGGGCTTTGAGGGCAGCCGGGTCAGGAGGCACCCTCTCCACCGTCATGTCGCGCAGGTTGATCACCCGCCGGTCCGCGGCCGCGTAGATTCTCAAAAACTGTAGGAATTGAAGGTGCGATCCCTCTACCGTCATGCGGATCGGCACGGCATTGTAGAGATCTTCAATTTCCTCGGGCAGGCGGTCAAAGCGCTTGATCGTCAGGCCGACCGACAGGGCGTCGCGCTGCATTCCGTCGATGAGATCGGGAATCTCTTCGGCCGCCGGCAGCATCTTGCGATTTTCCTTGTCTTTCTCAACCAGATTGTCCTTCTGCTTGCGCAGCTCTTCCACCCGCTCTGGGCTCGCCTCTTGCTTGAGGTTGGCGATGTCCATCTCGACACGCTTGAGCTGATTGCGCGCCTGCTCAGCCTTGCCAAGCTCGGGGTCGACCAGCAAGAAGTACATGCCAAGCGCCATCACCACCAGAACACCCGCCAGAACGGCCGCCTTCTGGGCCGGCGGCAGCTTCATGAACTGTTCCATGCGCTCCTCCTGGGCTATTCGGCCGCCGGCAGCTTGTCGGCTGCTTCAGCGGGCGGGGGTGGGGTAGACGGCTGCGCACTTGGCAGCGGCGCTTTCTCGGGTGGCGGTGCGGCTTTGGCTGCTGGGTCCGCGGCAGCCTCTTTGGCTGGAGCGGCGGCCTTGGCATCCGGCTCAGCTTTGCCCGCCGTATCTGGCTCGGTCGCCGCGTCGGCATCGCCGTCGGCTTCCTTGGCATCGACCGCCTTGGCATCGCCGTCCTTGGCATCGCCGTCAGCGGCATCTGGGCTGGCGGCATCCCCTGCGCTGGCATCTGAGCCCACTGCGGCGGCGGGGCCATCGGCCTTGACACCAATCACTTCGCTGCCTTCTGCTGGTGTTGCGGCTCCTGCCAGACCGGCGCCTGGGCCTGACCCCGGCTCAGCCGCCGCTGCGCCTTCGCCTTCTTTGGCGGGCGGCTCTGGCCGTGCCGGCTCTACCAGGTAGATCAGCGTGGCGCGAATGCTGAATTCTACATAGGAAACACCAAGCTTGTCGTCGCGCTTCTTCTCTTGGAACACCAGCTTGGGGTCGCGGAAATAGGCACTGGACTCCAACCGCCGCTGTACCTCGGCCACATCTTCATGGCCCAGCGCTTCGCCGGTCAGCGTAACTTCGCCGTCTGTCTCGCGAAAACCGGTGATCCAGGCTTTGCGCGCATCCCAGGCCACCCGCCAGCCCGCGGCTTCCATGGCTTTGAGCTCGTCGGCCGCCGTCTCGGCCTCGGCGCGCGGCTGCAGCATAAAGCTCAGGTAATGCAGGGCGCCGACCGGGCCAGCGCGCTCGGCCAGCAGCACGTCAAAAACGAGCTTCTGGGCCTCCAGCTTCTTGACCTCTTCGGTGGTGGCGGTGATTTCAGTTTTGATTTTTTCCAGTTCGGCACTTTCTTTGCGCCGCAGCCCCAGGCGCGAGGTGGCGCGCGTGGCCTCCTCGGTCGCGTTGACTTGCCACTGGAAAAATACGGCTCCCTCTATGACCAGGAACAGTGCAAACAACAGCAGGCCCACGTTCGGCACGTCGGGCAGTTGCAGACCGCGCCGCGCCCCGCCCTTCTTGCTGCCGCTTGGCCGGCCGATCAGGTTGATGCGAATGAGTGCAAGCACCTATCGATCTCCCGGCCGGCGCATCGCCAGTCCCATGGCCACCGCTGCGGTTGGCGCCATTCGCTGCAGCAGCTGGGCGTCAAACTTCTTGGGATCGACCACGATATTGTTGAAAGGATTCAAAGCCCGCACGGTCGTACCCAGGCGCCGCTCAATGCCTTCAATCAGGCCCACTTGCAGCGCAGCGCCGCCGCACAGGTAGATGGCGCTGATCTCGGCGTGCATGGCGGTGGCGGCAAAAAAGTCCAAGGACCGCTGGATCTCGTTGATCAGCACTTCAGAGACCCGCTGCGAGATCCGCTGCACTTCGCGAAGCACGCCGGACATCGAAAGCGTAGTCTCTGAGGTGGTCTTCATGTGCTCGGCTTCTTCCCACGGAACAGCGAATTGCTTGGCAATTTCGTCCGTCAGCAGGTTGCCGCCAATGGTGATGTCGCGGGTAAACGACGTATTGCCGCCGCTGACCACGTTAATGTTGATCGTCGAGGCCCCCACGTTGACCAGGGCAATCGTGTCGTGCTGCGGCACCGTAAAGTTGGTCTCAAAGGCGTTATAGAGCGCAAAACAATCGACATCGACGACGCACGGGTCGAGCTTGGCCGCCCTGACCACTTCCAACAGCTCGGTGATCACGGCCTTCTTGGCGGCGACCAGCAGCACGTCCATCTGGCCTTGACCGGCATGCTCGTTGACGACCTGGTAGTCGACATTGACGTCCTTGATGTCAAAGGGGATGTACTGCTCAGCTTCCCACTGGATCTGGTCGTCCAGCTCAGAGCGGGTCATTTCTGGCAGGGCGATCTTCTTGATGATGACGGAGTGCCCAGACAGCGCCACGGCCACCTTGCGCTCGCGCACCTTGTTGGCGGCGATGAGCTCGGTCAGCCGCTGCACCAGCACCGGCGCGTTGAGGATGACGCCGTCCTTGATGGTGTCGGGCGGAAGCATGACCGTATCAAAGGCCAGCAGTTGCAAGCCTTTGGAGGTCTCCTTGAGGTGGGCGAGCTTGATCGACGAGGTGCCGATATCGAGCCCGATCGCGTGCTTGCTGGCCATCGTTGCCCCTGCCCCCCACAGTCGTCAGGCGGGCTACGCACCCTGTTTTGTCAGGGTCCGCCCTACTTGCGCAGGCCGCGACCACCAATGTGCGCGAGCTGCTGACCCGGCAAGGCTAGAAGGCGCAAGCAACCCCGTCAAGAAACCAGCACATCGCCGGGGTGCCAGACCAACCGATGACGGCTCCGCCGCAGCGATCCTGGCAGGCTTGGGTCGGCGGCGCTATGCTACGCCAAGGCGCCCCCGCCGCGCCATTGGGAACTGCACCGCCATGGCTTCGACCCCCGTCCGCCCTGCTGACACCCTTGCCTCGGCCGACGGCGCGCTGCCCGCCGGCGGCACAGCCGGCCTGAGCCTGCCTGCCTACACCACTGCAGCGATCCTGGCCCAGGCGGCGCGCTACCTGACGCCCAACTACAAGAATGCGCCGATCGTTTTCAGCCGCGGAGAGGGGCCGTGGAACATCGCCCAAGACGGCCGCCGCTACCTGGACATGTCGGCGGGGGTTGCCGTCAACGGCCTGGGCCACGGCCACCCCGACTTGGTTGCCGCCGTGGCCGAGCAGTCGGCCCGGCTGATCCACCAATCCAACTACTGGCACAACGAACACGCGGCGCCCTTGGCCATGGAATTGTGCCAGCGTTTTGCCGCCGGCGTCCTGCGCGCCACGGGTGCCACCGTGCAGGCCCAGGCGTTCTTCTGCAATTCCGGCGCAGAAGGCACAGAGGCCACCGTCAAGTGCGCCCGGCGCTACCATGCGCGCATCCTAGGCAAGGCCCGCCCGGGCATCATCACGGTCAAGGGCAGCTTTCACGGCCGCACCTACGCCGCCATGACCGCCACGGCCCAGCCCAAGTACCAAGATGGCTTTGAGCCGCTGGTTCCCGGCTTTCGCTATGGCGAATTCGGCGATCTGGCCAGCATCGCCGCCCTCATCGACGAGACCGTGGGCGCTGTGATGATAGAGGTCGTGCAGGGCGAAGGCGGGGTGCGCATCGCTCCGCCCGGGTTCTTTCGCGACCTGCGCAAGCTGTGCGACGACAACGGCTTGCTGCTGTGCTTGGACGAAGTGCAGACCGGCCTTGGCCGCACCGGCTCGCTGTTTGCGTTTGAGCAAGAGGGCATCGCTCCAGACCTTATCTGGCTGGCCAAGGCCTTGGGTGGCGGCATCCCGGTCGGAGCGCTGGTCGGCAAGCAAGAAGTCACTGCGGCGCTGCAGCCTGGCACCCACGCCACCACCTTTGGCGCCAATGCGCTGGCCATGTACGTCGGCCGGGTGGTGCTGGCGGTGATGGACCGCGATGACCTGGTGGGTAACAGCGCCCGCGTCGGCGACTACATGCTGCAGAGCCTGCACAGCGCCTTCGGCGACCGACCCTACACCAAAGAAGTGCGCGGCCGCGGCCTGATGTGCGGGGTGCAGGTCAGCGGCGATCCCAAGGCGGTCATTGAGGCGGCCCGCGCCAAAGGGTTGCTGCTCAGCCTGGCCGGCAGCGACGTGCTGCGCTTGACTCCGCCGCTGATCATCGACAGCGGCCACGTCGATTTCGCCGTCGCCCGCCTGCGCGAAGCCGCCGATGAGGTCCTGCTGGGGTCGTAGCCCCACCGGCAGCGCCAATTCCGCTGGCAACCTCGCCAGCATCGGCGAATTGTGCGTGGACTGGCGCCAGCGGGTCTGCTAACCTACGGCCCTTCGATCTGCGTCTCGGCAGCCAAGCTGAGCGCCTCCTGGAGCCACCATGAACGACCAGATCCCTGTACGCCTCAGCCTGTTTCGCCAGGCTTTCCGCCCTTTTGCCGTGACCTGCGCGGCGGCCATCGCCCTTAGCGCCTGTGCCAATACCTCGTCTGGTACCAGCGGCGCGGCGGCCGATACCGCGACAGGCACCACCGACACGGGCGCCAAGCCTGACAGCTCTGGTGGCACCGACAACGGCGGCGGCAAGGACTCCAGCAGCGTCGGCACCGAGAAGTCGATCGTCGATCTGCAGAAAGCCTCAGAAGCCTGCCCCAGCCCCGATCCCCAGACCTGGGGCGAAGCCGCCGGGGTCACCATTCGCGAGGCCGTGGTGACCACCCCGTCTAAGAAACAGACGTCAGATGGCGGCTTGGTCGGTGTGTTTGTTCAGCAAAAAGGCGGCGGCCAGTACTCTGGCATCTACGTCATCGGCTCCAAGACCAGCGAGATCGGCCAGGTCAAGCCGGGCGACATCGTCACCATCACCGGCGACGTCAAGGACTACTACTGCGCCACGCAGATTAGCAACAAGTTCACCACGATCGAGAGCGGAACCGGCGTGCCGACCGCGATCACGGTCACCACGGACGACATCGGCGACATTGCCGGCAAGGTCAAGACCGAGCCCTACGAGGGCGTGCTGGTGCAGCTCAAAGACGTGGTGGTGGGCCCCGAAGCCCTGGGCAGCGACGGCAAGCCCCACGGCGACTACTACGTCGGCAAGACCGCGCAAGACAAGGCGCTGCGCATGGGCTCGGCATTCTTTGGCGTGTACATGTCAGACAAGAATGGCGAAGTCTTTACGCCCAAGTACCCCACCGGCACCAAGCTCGGCACCGTGACCGGCGTGCTGGAATACAGCTTTGGCACCTACCGTTTGGTGATCAGCAAGGATCCAGAAGGCGTGGTCAAGCCGTAGCGATTGGCGCTGGGCTCTGGGTCGCAAGACAGGATTCTTCCCCTGCGGCCGGCAAGCTGCTGCGCCCGATTCACCATTCAATTTAGATGTTTGGAGCGTTGCCGATGGACAAGAGCAATCTGTATGCCCTCGCCGCCGTGTTGGGTGTGGCCGGCTTTGTAGTCGGCCGCCTCGATGGCAATTCTCGCGTCGCCGCGGTGCCGGCCGCCCCCATCGCAGCCCCAGCCGCTGCCACGGGCCCCGCCACAGCAACAGCCCCAGCCCCAGCCGCGGCGACACCAGAACCCGAGCGGCCCGCCCAAGCCGCCGCCGCAGCCCCGGCGGCTGCCGCAGCCTCCGCCGAGCCGGCCAAGCCAAGCCTGCTGGACTCGCAGTCTGACGAAGGCGCCGGCAAAGGCGTCGATGTCACCAAGATCGGCGTGTCGCCCAAGGGGCCAGAGAGCCCGTTCTTGGGGCCGCGCGATGCCCTGGTCGTGGTCAACGTGTTCTCTGACTTCCAGTGCCCGGTGTGCAAGAGGTCAGCCGACCCGATCAAGCAGCTGGCCGCCGACTTTCCGGGCAAGGTCAAGGTCTACTTCCGCCACAACGCCCTGGCCATGCACGGCCGCTCCAAGCCGGCCGCGCTGGCGACCATGGCGGCCAAGAACCAGGGCAAGTTCTGGCAATACCATGACAAGCTGTTTGAGACCGGTCAGCTGGATGACGCCAGCTTTGAGCAGTTTGCCAAGGACCTGGGCCTGGACGTGGCCAAGTTCAAGGCCGATCTCGCCGACCCAGCGCTGGCAGCCCGCGTGGACCAAGAGGCCAAGTGGGCCGAGTCGATGGGCGCCTCTGGCACGCCGGGCTTCTTTGTCAACGGCGTGCGCCAGGTCGGTTGGGGCTCCTACATGGCGCTGAAGTCGATGGTGCAAAGCGAACTGCAAAAGGCCGAAGACGCCATTGCCCAGGGCACCGCCAAGAACCAGGTGCTTGCCAAGCGGATTGCCGCCGGCGCCACCCAGAACTCCAAGAACGAGGGCGAAGGCGCGATCAACGGCGATCAGTGGGCCAAGCAGCTGACGGCGGACTGAACCATGCGCAAACCCTTTGTCGCCCCGCCAAGCTCGCCTCTGCTTCTGTGCTCGCTAGTGGTCACTGTGCTGGGCAGTGCCGCCTTGTCTGCACGGCCAGCCCTGGCCGGCGATGGCGCCGATTCACCAGCCAGCATCGCCAAATTCACCAAGGCTATGCTGGGCACGCTGCCGTGCGCCCTGCAGTCGGGCGAGATCAAGCTGGCGGGCAAGTGCACGGTCAAGCTGTCAGGCGAAAAAACCGCTGAAGGCATTGCCACCTACGCGCTCACCGGTGATCCAGGGCAGGTCGTGCTGCGCGGCACCCTGGTGCCCAGCCTGGAAGGCGGCAGTTTTGCTGGCGAGCGCCTGTGCAACGGCAAAGACAAGCCGGCGGTGGCCTACACCGGTGAGCTCAAGCGCACCGGCAAAAAGGCCTGGCAGGGCCAGCTGCTGCCAGACAAGCGCTCGCCGCTGTGCGGTCCGGTCACCCTGCTGCTGGGAAAGTAGACGGCCGCTCGCCGGCAACGGCCCCAAGGCCATCGCCCTCTAGTAGTCGATGATTCCTCCCTAATCTAGCAGTACCTGCCGCCCGGCTGCGGTCTGAGGGCGTTGGCGATCTACGGGGCAAACACCACTTCGACGCAGTGGTCGGGGTTGAGAAAACGCTGGGCGGCGCTCAGTAATTCCTCGGCGGTGACCGCCAACAACGCGTCCACCTGCCCGCGATAGGCCTCTCTTCCCAGTCCGTACAGCTCGTTGAGGCACAGCGTCGCCGCCCTGGAGGCGCGCGCCTGCAGGCCCACGGCAAACTCGCCGGCCAGGGCTTGCTTGGCGCGGTCAAGCTCTTCGTCAGCCACCAGCTCCTGGCGGATCCTGTCGATCTCCAGCCACATCCCTGCTTGCGCTTGGCCAATTTTTTCTGGGCTCGTGCCCATGTACAGAGAGAAGCAGCCCTCATCCAGGCCTTCTACGTGCATGGCGCTGACCGAGTAGGCCAGAGCCTGGCGGTCGCGCAGCTCCAAAAACAGCCGCCCGGACTGCCCTGACAACACGGTCGACAGCACGTCCAGGGCAAAACGCTCGCGCTGGTCAAGCCGGGCGCCGACAAAGCCGTAGACCAAGTGAGCCTGCTGCTTGTCAATGCTTCTGCGAATCTGCACGCGAGACGCTGGTGCAGTGACCGGCCTGCGCGGCGGTGGCGTCAGCGGCTGGCGGTCGGTGGGCGTGCGGCTGGCCAGCGCCTGGGCCAGCTGATCGGGGCTGATGTCGCCAGCGGCGGCATACACCAGCTGGCCCGGTGCCAGCTGCCTGCGCAGATAGTCCATCAATTCGTGGCGCTGTAGGCCAGTCACCGAATTCTGGCTGCCCAGCATGTCCATGGCGTAGGGGTGGTCCGCATAGATGGCCTGGGTCATGGCGCGCATGGCTTGGCGGGCGGGCGCATCGTCTTGGTGGCGCAAGTCTTCCAGCTGCAGCGCGCGCACCTGCTCCAAGTCCCCCAGTGGCAGCTCTGCGTGAAACAGCGCATCGGTGAACAGGTCCATCACCTGGGCAAACGCCGACGACAACCCAACGGCCTGAAGCCCCATCGAATTGCGCCCCCCAGAGCCGGCCAGCCCCGCCGCCAAGGCTTCGACTTCGCTGGCGATGGCATGGGCGTCGCGGCGGGCGGTGCCGCGGGTGATCATCTCGCCCAACAGCTTGGTGCGGCCATTGGTCGCTGGCGTCTCGGCCCGCAGACCGCCCACGCTGGCCACCCTGAGCCCAAACAGCGGCACCGATCGGTCGACCTGAACCACCAGCACGTCGCCACTTGGCAGCAGCAGGCGCTCAATGCCGTGGGCCACGTCGCGCACTTGGCCGCCGACCAGCGGGACATCTCCCAGCGCGTGCTGCACCGTCGCCAGAACCGCCGCGGCATTCTCCAGCTCTACCGCGTCGGCACCTAATAGCTGCACCAGCTGCAATTGCTCAGGTCCCAGCCACCTTTGTGCGACCCTTTGCACGTCGGCGCAGGTCACGGCCGCCACCCGCCGGTCGTACTCGCGGTCGGCGTGCGGATCGCCCACGGCAGCGGCGTAGAACCCCAGGCTGTGCGACAGGCCTTCCATGGTCTCGCGCTTGTAGATCGCCTCCGCCAGCAGGTTGCGCCGGGCCTTGGTCAGCTCTTCTTCGCTAATGCCTTCGCGGCGGATCTTCTGGACTTCTTCCAGGGCCGCCTCCCGGGCGGCTGGCAGCCGATCGGCCGAGCTCAGGGCGGTCAACGCAAACAGCCCGGCATGCTGCGGCGTCCAGCTCGATGCCCCCACGTCATTGGCCAGCCCCAGCTCGCGCTGCACCCGCTGGGTCAGACGCGACGACTCGCCCTGGCCAAGCACAATGGCCAGCACGTCCAAAGCAGCGGCATCTGGGTGGAGCATGGTCGGCGCCGGCCAGGCCAGCAGCAGCCGCGACTCAGAGAATGCCGTCTTTTCAACGATCGCCGCCGCAGGGGGCGGCACCAGGTCCAGCGCTGGCTTGGCGGGCGCGGCCACGGCAGGCAGCTCGGCAAAGGCCTGCTGGACGGCTGCCCGGGCTTCGGCCTCGCTGACATCGCCCGCCACCACCACCGTGGCATTGCCGGCGACGTAGTGGCGCGAGTAGAACGCCAGCATCCGCGCGCGGTCCATCGAGCGGACGCTCTCTTCGGTGCCCAAAACCGGCAGGGCGTAGGGGTGGCCGGCAAAGGCCATCTCAAACATCCGCCGCCACGCCACCTGCCCGGGTGAATCGGCGGCGCGCTTGATCTCCTCGACCACCACCTCGATTTCCTTGACCAACTCTTCACTGTCAAAGCTGCTGCGACAGACCGCGTCGGCCAAGACATCCAGGCCCTGGCGCCAAGCGTGGCTCGGCACGACCACGTGGTAGCAGGTCTGGTCGTTGCTGGTCCAGGCGTTGATCTGCCCGCCGACGCGCTCTACCGCTGCGGCGATCTCGCCAACCCCGCGCTGCGGCGTACCTTTGAACAGCATGTGCTCGTGCAGGTGGGCCAGACCTCGCTCCTGCGGCCCCTCGTCGAGCCCGCCAGAACCGATCCATACCTGAATGGCCACCACCGGCGCGCCCGCCACCGGCTCGACTACGATCTGCAACTGCGCTCCACGCTCGGCCATGGTCATCGTCTCTCCTCGCTGATTTTGGGCCCCAGCAAGCATGGCAGGTAGGCTGCCCGTGCGCTGGTGGGTGGGTTGCCAGACTCGCCAATGCGGGCTCGCGGCCCCATCCGGGCAACCTATCCGTCGAATTGTCTTGGTCGAGGCCGCGTCGGCTGAGGCTGCGGCAGCGCTGGCTACTGGCCGTCGCGGACCCTATCGCGGCGCTGCTTGGCCCGCGCCACCATGGCCTGCAGGTCGGCGGTAAAGGGCGGACGCGCCACCCCTTCTTCCGTGATGATCCCGGCAATCAGGTGGCCTGGCGCCACGTCAAAGGCCGGATTGAAGACCGCCATGCCAAGCGGGGCAAAGCGCACGCCCTGGGGCTCGGTCACCTCGGTCGGTTTGCGCTCTTCGATCGGAATCGCCTCTCCGTTGGGGCAGTCCAGGTCGATGGTCGACGTTGGCGCCGCCACATAGAACGGGATCCCGTGGTGAGCGCACAAGACTGCTACCGTGTACGTGCCGATCTTGTTGGCAGAGTCACCGTTGAGAGCGATCCGGTCCGCGCCGACAATCGCCGCCTGCACCTTGCCAAGCTTCATGACGTGGCCGGCCATGTTGTCGGTGATCAGGGTGGCCGGAATGGAGTCCTGCATGCACTCCCAGGCCGTCAGGCGCGCCCCCTGCAGCAGCGGCCGGGTCTCATCGACCCAGACGTGAAGCTGCTTGCCGGCGGCGATGGCCGAGCGGATGACCCCCAGCGCGGTGCCGTGACCGCCCGTCGCCAAGCCCCCGGTGTTGCAGTGGGTCAGCACGCTGCCGCGATCGGGCATCAGCGGCGCGCCGTGGGCGCCAATCGCCAGGCAGCTGGCAATGTCGTCGCGGTGGATGGCCACTGCCTCGCGCTCCAGCCCGGCAATCCGCTCGGCAACGGTCTGGCCCTGGCTGCGCAGGCCCTGCTCGCGCATGCGGTCAATCGCCCAGAACAGGTTGATCGCGGTAGGGCGGGTGCCGGCAAAGGCTTGGCAACTTTTGGCTAATTCGCGATCAAACTGCCCACTGTCTCCACCTGCGCAGGTCAGAGCTAGCTCCTGGGCGATGCCATAGGCCGCCGCCACGCCAATCGCCGGCGCGCCGCGCACCGCCAGATCGCGGATGGCCTGGCGGACTTGCTCGGGCTCAGTGCAGTCCAGGTAGACGGTTTGCGCTGGCAGCAGCGTCTGGTCAATCAACCGCACAACCGGACCAGCAGGCTGTTGCTGCCACGCCACGGAACTGAATTGCTGATGGTAAGTCATGAAGCCTCGTGCTGGGCCGGCCCGCGGTCACCAGAAAACTGCAAGGTCGCTGCAAAATTGCCAGGCCGGCTGCGGGGTGGCCATCGCCATCCAGCGCTGCACAGCGGCCGGCAGGGGGCGCACCAGCCAAGACTGCGGCTACCGCACCTGCAAGTGGCCAATGGTGGCGCGGTTGTCGCCGTGCTTGATGACCCCCGTCCCCGTCGCCGAAAGCAACGGCAAGCGCGAGTCGTTGCCCGGGTTGTACCAGCCCAGGATGATCTCGCTTGGCCCGGCATTGGTGCCCAGCGGTACTTCCTGCTCAAAGTAGTCGGCAATCAGGTCGCCCGGCATCCAGTGGTTGGTCTGAAAGCAGCCGCCGCAGGGCTTGTTTTCGTCTTCGCTGGGATCTGGGTTGGTCAACGGCCAGCGGTCCAGGTGCAGCGGGTGCGGGTGCATGAACAGCTTCCAGGACGTCGGCGTGGCCTTGAGCACCTTCCAGTACAGCGTCATCTTGTACTTCTGCGAGCGCGACACCGCCGCATCGGCCAGCTTGTAGCCCACCAGTTGGATGGTGTTGTCAAAGTTGACGTTGACCTTGCGCAGCGTCTTCTCTTTGGCCAATTCGTCGGCGGTGATGAGGGCTTGCTTGAGCCAGTTGCGGTCGGGTTGCTGCGCCGTCAAGAAACTGGCGGCCAGCACCAAGCGAGAGGACTCGGCGTCCAGGACCGCAATGTGGCGGCCGCCGTGGCTCTGGCGAAAGGCATGGTTGATCTCAGAAAACTGGTCCTTGGGCAGCACCAAGAAGCGTTGAATGGCAGCCTCTGCGGCAAAATGCCAGGGATTTGCTACTTTGCCTGGCTGTGGCCCTTGCTCCACCACCAGCCAGCCCTTGACGCCGTCTTCGGCCACCAGCGCCACGGGCTCCGACAGGGTCAAGGTATCCGGACCGCTGTCCACCACCGTGGCCGATTGCTCGGCCGGCGCCCACACGACCGCGCCTTTCCACTGCCCAGCCTGCCACTTGGCGCCGGCAAATTGGACTTCAGTCCCCCGAACGGCGCTGGCAACGCCAAACCACGCCGGCTGGTCGCGCTTGCCATCGCCGTTGCCGTCCAACTGGGGGTTCCAGCCGGGCACCGCCACCAAAGAAGTGGCGCCACCCTGGGAATTGTCGACCACGCGGGTGGCGAGGTTCTCTCCGGCCAGCATGGCCAGCGCGGCCTGGCGGTCCTCTATGGTTGGCATGGTCTGGGTGTAGAAATTGTTGTCGCTGCCAGACTTACCCGCACCATGGGCAAAAGAGTGCGGCACCCCGCGGCTGTCGCTGCCAGCGCCGCCGGCCTGGGCGATGGTCTCAAGCAAGTGCTTTTGGCTGAAGTGCACAGACAGGCCGGGCAACAGCGTCCAGGCGTAGCCCACGGCAAAGAAGCAGCCGCCCAGGACCATGGCCGTCGCGGCATAGCGCGGCCTCTCCACCCGTAGCAACCCCTCCACAACGCCATCAACCCTGGCCTGCCAGCGCTGGCGCCCGGCGGCCCAGCGGTTCAGCGCCACCAACCCAGCCACCGCCAGCAGACCGGCGCTGTCGGGCGCCGTCACCAACACTTTGGCGATGTAGCGCAAACCCTCGCTGCGGCTGGGAGCTTCTTGCACATAGCGCGCTGCCAAGGGTCCAAACAGGACCATCAACCCATACAGGCCCATGCCGGCGGTCGGCCAGGCATAGCCGCCGGCGTCGCGCCCAGCCGCTCCGGCCACCACCAGTGCAGTGCTGAGCGCCAGCCACCAACAGCCGATCAAGTAAAGAGGAAAGCTCCAGGTGCCGCAGGCCTGCGAGGCGCCCACGCCAATGCCGGCCAGCGCTGCCAAGCCCAATACCCCAAAAACCAGGGGGCCGCGACGCTGCACGCCGCGCACCAGCGGCGACCACAGCGAATCCTCGCCGACCTGCCCGCCCAGCAGCCGCGCCAGTGCCGCCGCCACGGCCAGCGCCAGCGGCACCGCAAAGGCCGACGACCCCAGGCCGGCACTCACCGCGCCTCCCATGCCCGCCTGCGGCTGCAATTGGTTGAATTTCGACAGGCCGGAACCCAGCACCGCCACGGCGCCAATGGCCACGGTAGGCAAGGCCACGGCGGGGCTAGCCAGCCAGCGCGACACAGCCAGCAGCAGCCGTGTGCCGCGCGGCGCCGAATCGGCACCGGCGCTCCAGGTCGTCGAGCCCGCCAGCGCCAGCAGCAGCACCAGCGCGCCCAGAGCCGCCATGACCTCTGGGCGGGTGTCCTGGATGGTCACCCACAGGCGGTCATAGGGGTAGTTGATGGTCTGGGCTTGAGTTTTGAGCAAAACGTCAAGTTTGCTGCCCAGAGACGCCAGCGCGTCGATTCCCCACAGCAACGCCAGCAAGCCCAGAGTCCAGGCGGCGGTGCGGCCGTCGCGCAAGCGGCCCGTCACGGCGCGGACGGTGGCGCCCGGCCGCGCAGCGCCCATCGCAAAGGCCAGCACAGCCAGCAAAGTCAAAGCATGCAAAGCACTTGGCACCAGCAGCTCGGCCGGCCACGCCAGCTCGCCGGTGGCACCCACCGTGGCCATCGGCGGGTCAAAGGCAAAGAAGCGGGTCACCGCGTCAGGGCCTTTGCGGATCTCGCGGTGCAGCAGCAGCGTAGACAGCGCGACAAACGCCGCCACCAGCCGCCCAGACAAGCGGCCGGCCAGCAGATCGGTCAAAGCCGCCGCCGCCGCCAGGGCCGCCATGCCCGCCACCGGCACCACCAGGTGGTTGTGCTGACGGACTAGCACGCCCACCACCGCAAACGGCACCACCAGCGCCAGGGCCACGGCAGCGCCGCTGCGCCAACCTGGACCGGCGGGGTCGCTTGGCGAATGGCCCTCGCCATCGGCCCCCGGCTCGGCGAGCAAGAGGCGGCCCAGGCCCAGGATCACCGCGGCGCCCCATGGAAACAGCCCAAAGCCGGCCTGCCCAACAAACCAAGAGAAGTCGCGATGATACTGGTCAGGGCCGGCAGAAAAGCTGCCCTGGGTAAAGCGCCAGCCGCGCAGCAGCAGGCTGTCGCTGTCGCCCAGCACCACCGCCACAGCCAGGCCAAGGGCCAAGACGCTGCCGGCCGCCGCCACCAGCGGTGCTGGCCGCCCATCGCCGGTCGCCAAGACATAGGCCACCGCCAGCGCGGCAGCCATGGTGGCCCCGGCCAGGCCGGCGCTCAAAAAAAGCACGGCCAACCCTGCAAAAAACCACAGCAGCCAGCCACGATGGCGGCGCGCCGCCCCCAGGGCCAGCCCACAGCCTGCCAGCGTGGCCCCCAGCAGAGGCCCACCCTGAAAGGTGACCAAGCGGCCGATGCCCAGCGCTGCGGGAAGGGTGGCAAAGGCCAGCAGCGCCAGCCAACCGGCCGTGGCCCCCAGCAGCCGCCGCGCCGCCGCCACCACCACCAAGCCGGTCAGCAGCACCATCAGGGCACCGCCCAGTCTGGCGGCGGCCTCGCTGGGCCCCCACAAGCTCAGGCCCGCGGCAGCCATGGCGGCGTCGAGCCAAGGCATGGCCTGGCTTTGGCCATCGCGCTTGTGCGCCGGCTGCAGCCAGGGCGACTCCACCACCCTGGCCAGCGTCGCGGCCAGCTCTGCGGGCTTGACGACTTCCGCCGCGCTGGCAAACAGCGGCCACAACGTCTCTGCCTGCTCGTCTTTTTCCAGCCAGCCCAGGGTCGCCGCACTGCGCCAACCGGCGGCGGTCGCCTTGACCCTGGCCTTGGCCAGCGCTTGGCGCAGCCCCTGAGGATCGCGGCTGCTGACCAACACCAGCGCCATGCCGCGGCCCTGCAGCTCCAGACCGGCGACCTGCCCGGCAAAATCACCAGCCGCGCCACCTGTTTGCGCTTCAAGGGCGTCGACGTCGACCACAATCCCGTGGGCCATCTCGCGGTTGAGGCGCTGAACCGCCTGCTGTAGCGCCACCACCGCGGTGGCATCGGCCCGCGGCGCCGCGCGCACCAGCGTCCAGCGGCCCGGGGCTTGCTTCTCCAGATTGGTCAACAGGGCGGCGGCCCCCGGCTCGACCACCACCACCCGCGGCGGCGCAGCCATGCGGCGGGCTACAGCGGCGCGGTCCATCTCCCACGGATCCAGCAACCCAGCGCTGCCCAACCCGGGCAGCAACGCTAGGCCCAAAACCGCCGCAGCGATCCATAGTTGCCACTTGTCTAGCAAAGTACGCCACGCTGGCGCCGGGGTCGAGTTGGTCACAACAGCAGGCTCGCTGTCCCGGTGCGGGACGAAGGGGCCCGCGCAACGGAGCCCTGGAGTTCTGACGGGCGGTGCCCGCAAGCGCGAACTGGCTTGGAGCTTGGAAGCGCGCGCGCGGGAGGCTAGCATAGGTGGCCGCGCCGATGCCACTTTCCCAAAGGAATTCTGACCGCGAACTTGACTTTTGACCCGAAGGCCTCGATAATTTTCCGTCGACTTCGGGGTTTCCCGTCGGCATCCTCGCGAAACCAAGCGGGATTTGCGGCAGACTCCGCCAGTGCTGGCAGCGTCCGCTGCCAGGTCTTGGCGGTTTCCGGCAGGCGTTAGAAAAATTTGCGGCAGCACCGACCGGCGGCCCTTGGGTCGCCGTACCAGATGGGGGTTGAGCCCCTACGCCCTTTGGGGGTTTCCCCTAGACCAGCACTGGCCAGATCGCCGATCTGGTCCCACGCACCCGGCAAATGCGTCCGGGTTCCAGAGCATTTGCGAGTTCGCGCCTCCGGCCTGTGCGCCGGCATTGTGCGCGAACCGTCTTGCCCTAAGTTGATGAGCCATCCCGCACCCGACCTGCGTCGGGGCCGCGCGATAGCTCAGATGGTCTAATCTAGCTGCTCCCACACGGTGGCGCGCCCTTGCAGTGGCGCGTCATTGCCAAGAGCAGATCGGGCGGCAGAGCAGTTGGCGACCAATTTCGCAAGGAATCCAAATGCAGCCATGCAAGGAACGGCGGGCTTTCCCGGCGCGTCCTCCGGCTATGGCCGTCGCGGCGGGCGGATCCTAGAAGACAGCGTGCGCGAAGTGACCGACCGGCTCGACATGTTGGCCGTCGTCGGTGAAGTGGTCGAGCTAAAGCGCGCCGGCAGCAGCTACAAAGGCCTGTGCCCCTTTCACACGGAGAAGACCCCGTCTTTTCACGTCAACATCACCCGCAAGCTCTACCACTGCTATGGCTGTGGGGCTGGCGGCGACGCCATCAAATTCGTCCGAGAGACGCGCGGCCTGTCCTTTGCCGAAGCCGTAGAGTGGCTGGCCGATCGCAGTGGGGTCGCGCTGGAGCGCGATCAGGTCTCGCCTGAGGAGCTGAGGCGGGCTGCCCAGACGCGCTCCGAGCGTGGGCGCTTGCTTGAGCTAGCGCGGCAGGCCCAGAGCTTTTTCCGCGGCCGCTTTGACCTGCCAGAGGGCCAGCTGGCGCGCCAGTACGCTGCCAAGCGCGGCATGACCCAAGAGACCGTCCATCGCTTTGGCCTGGGGGCCTCGGGCATTGGCTGGACCGACCTTGCCGATCACCTGCGCCAGCACAGCTGGAGCGACGACGATCTGGTGCAGATGGGCCTGGTGGCTGCGCGAGACGGTGGCGGCGTCTACGATCGCTTCCGTCAGCGCCTGATGTTCCCCATCTATGCGGCTCAAGGCGATCTCATTGGCTTTGGCGGCCGCGACCTCAGCGACCGGCCCGACACGGCCAAGTACATCAACTCCCCTGAGATCGTGCTGCATTCTGAAGAAGAGACCAGCCGTTTTCGCCACTTCTACAAGAAGGGCGATGTGGTATTTGGCCTGTGGCAGGCCCGCGACGCCATCCGCCGCGCTGGTTACTGCATTCTGGTCGAAGGCAACCTGGACGTGATGACCCTGGCCCAGGCCGGGCTGGGCCAAGCGGTGTGTGCCATGGGCACGGCGCTCACCGACCCTCAGGCCAAGGCGCTGCGCCGCTTCACCGAGAGGGTGGCGGTCATCTATGACGGCGACGCTGCTGGTCAAAAAGCCGCAGAGAAAGCCTTGCCGCAGCTGATCATCGCCGGCCTGGAGGGAGTCCTGGTCACCCTGCCCGCTCAGGACGATCCAGACAGCTATGTGCGAACCCACGGCGCAGATGCGCTGCAGCGGCTGATCGACCAGGCGCCGCCGTTGCTCAACGCCTACCTGGACAAGCTGATGGGCCACTGGGACGGCTCGATCCAGGGCAAGACCAGAATTCTGCAGATGGTAGGGCCTCTTTTGGCCACCCTGGGTCAGCGCGATCCGATCAGCCGCGACATGGCCTACGACTACGTGATCGCCCGCCTGGGTGACAGCCATCTGGAGACCGGCCGCGCTCAGCTGGGGCGCTATCTGGCCCAGACGGCCAGCCACGTCGACGCAGCGACGGCCGATCACGGCAGCGATCTGGCAGTGGCCGACGAAGAAGAAGCGCCGCTGGCTGAACAGCAATTGGCAGAGCTGCTGCTGTGGTACCCGGCTCTCTTGCCGCAGTTTGAGCAGTCGGGCGTGCTGGACGTGTTCCGCCACAGCGGCCTGCGCCTGGCGCTGCGCGATCTGTGTGCCGAGTCGCACCACCGGCCCATGGATTTGGACGCCGTCAGCCGTTGGGCCCAGAGTCTGCCGATGAGCAGCGGCCGCACCTGGATGCTGCGCTGGCTGGTCGCCGACACCGCGCGGGTGCCCGCCGGGCAGTCCCACACAGAACTTGTTGAACTGACGTCTGAACTATGGAGAAGGGCCCTGCGAGAGCGGATCGAAGCCCTGACCGCAGAGCAGCGATCGCCGGGGATGCCACAGGCCGAAATGCTCCGGATCATCGGAGAAATTCAAAGCGCCAGACAGGATCTGCGCGCCCTTTCCAAGACGGGGGCGCGGCAGCCGCGTCCGTCCAGCACCACGGGTCAGACCTAGCTCTGGCCAGCTCTCTGCAACCAGCCGCTCGCCGGCGAGGAATGCCTCATGCTCGAAGTGATCAAAGAACAAGAACTGCGCGTGTTTGTCGAGCGGGCCAAGCAAGCCGGCTTCGTCACCGCTGAAGAAGTGATCCGCCAGTTCAACTTGACCGATTCGGACCGCAGCACGGTCGACGAAGTGCTGATGGTGCTGGGCGCCAACTTGGTCGAAGTGGCCGACAACCGGCCGCCGCGCGATCTGCCTGCCAACGCCCGGCCCACGCCAGCGCAGCTGCAGTCTGCGCGCAACGAAGATCCGGCGGCCTACGGCGAAGAGTCTTTCCTGCGCACCAACGACCCGGTGCGGATGTACCTGCGCAAGATGGGCTCGGTGGCGCTGCTGACCCGCCAGGGTGAGATCGAGATCGCCAAGCGCATCGAGATGGGCGAGCACGAAGTCCTGGACGCCCTGCTGTCGACCAAGGTCACCTTTGAGAACTTGCTGAACCTGCGCGATCAGGCCAAGCAGATCATCGAGTGGGTCGAGCAGGACCGCTTGGCCCAGGCCCAGATGGCCGCCGAGGGCATGGACAAAGAGGAGATCCTTGCGCAGCGAGAGAATCGCCGCGGCAACGACCGACCGCCCTACTCTCTCAAAGAGCTCGTCAAGTCGATGGACGACGGCGTGGGCGGCGCCGACGAGATCGCGATCTGCCAGCAGCTGATCGAAGGCCTCAACGAGCTTGAGCGGTTTGCCGCCGAGCAGGCCAAGCTGCAGGTCGACATCCACGGCGCCCGCAGCGAGCCGGCCCGCCGCGAGCTGATGAGCCGCGAGCTGGAGAAGTCTGTGACCGAGCCGTACTTCGCCGAAGTGCTGAGCGACACCCTGGAGCGCATGCAGGTCGGCAAGACGCAAGTCGGCGACGTGGTCGAGCTGGCCCTGGCCAAGCAGCGCAACGCCGATGCCCACACCGACGGCGGCCAGGTGATGGCGACGCTGGCGCGGATTGCCCGCCTGTACCGCAAGCGGGTTCGCTCGGAGGATCCGGCCGAAGCGGCCCGCGCCGATCTGGCCCGCAAGAAGCCGGTGCGCCCTCTGGACGATCTGCTGCGCGCCATGCTGGAAGACGAAGCCTGCATCCACGGCCTGCTGGGCTTGCGCGCCACCTTTGAGAACGAGGACATCGATCAGGCCAGGATCCTCGACAACCTGCCCGAGAAAGTGCCCAAGCCGGCGGCCAAAGCCTTTCAGAAGTCGCTGGTGACTGCCTTTGACGAAGTCGAGGTCCTGCTTCGCGAGATGCTCGAGCGCCGCGGCGAAGTGCTGGTCGGCGAGCCCGCGTCCGCCGACTTCCAGCGCATGGTCAAGGCGCGCAATGAGCGGCTGGCGGCGATTACCCAAGAAGTAATCGAGCTTTTCCTGTGGGTGCCCCGCCAGCGCGGCAAGGGCAAGAGCGCGGGCGCCGGGCGGCCGCATCTGCCTGTGACCCCAGACGGCTCGCTGCCGCGGCCCGGGCCAGAGCACACCGAGTGGGTGTCGCTGTCGGCGGCCTTTACCGAGATCACCGTCCACCTCGAAGCGCGCAAGGCCTTGGAAGATCTGCCATTGGCGCTCAAGCTGTTCGACACCATCCAGCGGCGGGCCCTGCTGGAGCGGCTGCTGGACTGCGGTCTGCACAGAAAGCAGATCGACAGCATTATCTCAGAGTTCAAGAAGCTGGTGCGCGAAGTGAGAGACGCTTCGCACTCGGTGGCGGGCGAAGAAGGCAAGCTCGCCGATCTGGCCTCTGAGCGCCTGAAGACCGCCGGCAAGAAGAAGCAAGAGGTCCTCTTCTCCTACAAGAAGAACGTGATTCCGCTGGTCAAGGACTTCAAAGAGGCCCAGCAGCCCGCGCAGCTCAAGATGCTGGAGAAGAAGTTCGGCGTGACCCAAAAGGAGCTCACCGACGCCTTCAAGATCATGAAAGAGGCCCACAAGGTCATTGAGGCCCACGCCAAGGCCACCGGCCACAACCAAGAGTCGCTGGCCAAGATCTACGAGACGATCGTCCGCGGCGAGCGCATGGCCAACAAGGCCAAGTCGGAGCTGGTAGAGGCCAACCTGCGGCTGGTGGTGTCGATCGCCAAGAAATACACCAACCGCGGCTTGCAGTTTCTCGACCTCATCCAAGAGGGCAACATCGGCCTGATGAAGGCGGTCGACAAGTTTGAGTACCGCCGCGGCTACAAGTTCAGCACCTATGCCACCTGGTGGATCCGCCAGGCGATCACCCGCGCGATCGCCGATCAGGCCCGCACCATCCGCATCCCGGTGCACATGATCGAGACCATCAACAAGCTTGTGCGCACCAGCCGCTACCTGCAGCAGGAATTGGCGCGCGAGCCGCTGCCCGAAGAAGTGGCAGCCAAGATGGAGATGCCTCTCGACAAGGTGCGGAAAGTTCTTAAAATCGCTAAAGAACCCATCTCGCTCGAGACGCCCATTGGCGAAGAGGAAGACAGCCACCTGGGCGACTTCATCGAGGACAAGCGCGCGGTCAGCCCGGTCGATGCGGTGACCATGGCGGCGCTGGAGGAGAAAGTCCGCAAGTCGCTGGCCTGCCTCGCGCCGCGCGAAGAGAAGGTCATTCGCATGCGCTTTGGCATCGGCGAGCGCAGCGACCACACCCTGGAAGAGGTCGGCCAGCAATTTGGCGTCACCCGCGAGCGCATCCGCCAGATCGAGGCCAAAGCACTGCGCAAACTGCGCCACACCGCCCGCGCCAAGATTCTCAAGCCCTTCTCTGACGGTTGACGCCGAGGCCCTTCCCGCGCCATCCTGTCGCGCGCTCCCTGCTGCTTTGGCGGCAGAGACCGCGACCGGCTGGCCGGGTCGGAAAGCCGGCCAGGTGTCCAACGGGCCTATAGCTCAACGGTCAGAGCTACCGGCTCATAACCGGTTGGTTCCTGGTTCGAATCCAGGTGGGCCCACCGCCGCTCCGACCTTACCGCCGGGCAGTGCTCCGGCCGCCGGTCCCACCACATCGCCTCGAGCCCCGCGCGGGCATCGCAGGCATTCCGGGGTGTCATGCAGACCAATTCCTCAGCGGTTGCCACAACTCCCAAAGAGATCATCGAGGTCCTGTGCTCGCTCCAGGCACTGGATGACGAGATTCGCGAATTTCGCGATCGCCGCAAGGAACGGATCGACCAGCTAGAGCGTTTGCGCAAAGTCATCGCCCACATGCAGCGAGACGTCGAAGAGCAGCGCAGCAAGTTGCTGGAAACCGAGCAGTGGCACCGCACCAAGACGCTAGAGCTAGACACCCTGCGCGACAAGACCAACCGCAGCAAGACCAAGCTGACCGGCGTCACCCGCTCCAAGGAGTATGTGGCGGTCAACAAAGAGCTTGAGCTGCTCCGCAAGGACATCGAGATCAAGCAGGACGAAGTCGAGAAGCTGGCCAAAGCCATTGACGACTTCCGCGCCGCCATCGCCAAAAAAGAAGCCGATTTCCGCGATCGCCACTCTGAGGCCGAGGTGGCCGAGCGCGACACCCAGGCGATCCTGCTGGTCATGGATGCCAAGATCGCCGAGGTCGATGCCCGCCGGCTGCTGATCACCAACCGCCTTGATCGCGCGGTGGTGCGCCGCTACGAGCGCGTCGCCGAAGCCCGCAACGGCCAAGCCGTCGCCCCGGTCATTGAAGAAGCCTGCACTGGCTGCAACATGACCCTGCAGCCCAGCTTTGTCGAGATCGTGGTTCGCGGCTCAAGCCTGGTGCAGTGCCGCCACTGCAATCGCTACCTGTACGGCCACGAAGACAACGCCTTCCGCTCCGCTGGCCCAGCCTGAGGTCAGCGGGTAGTGCGCAGGCCCTTGGTCGCCAGGGCGTCGGCATACTCGTTCCAGCGACTGCCGTCGTGGGCCTTGATCCACTGCAGCTTGACGCCGGTATGCTCACCCAGGGCCTCATAGGCGCGGATGACCAAGTCGAGGTTGGCGATGGGCTTGCCGCCCTTGCGCGTCCAGCCGCCGCGCTTCCACACCTTGGCCCACTCGTTCAGCGTCTTCACGCACAGCTCGCTGTCTGAATAGACTGTGATCTCAATGGTCTTAGGCAGATGCTCCAGCGCGTGGATGATGGCCGACATCTCCATGCGGTTGTTGGTCGTGTCACGGTCGCCGCCGCAGTGTTCATAGACGACTTGGCCGTTGTCGACGTGGACCATGCCCCAGCCGCCCGGTCCAGGATTGGGTTCGCAGCCGCCATCGGTAAACACGCCGTGCTGCGGGCCTGCGGTGTAGCGCTCCAGCACCTCCTGGGTGGTCAGGACTTCGCGCTGGCGGGCGCCACCGTGGCCAAAAGTGCGGCTGCCGTAGGCGTGCCCCGGAGGAACCCGGCGCACCTCCAGTGGCTTATCTACCTGAGGCTGCGCGCCGGCGCTGTCGGCCCCGGTCTGTCCGCTGTTTTCGCCGCTGGCGGCCGGGACGCTGGCTGGCGGGCGGCTACCCTGTCCACTGGCCTGCTGCCACGGCGCGGGTCGGGTGGCCGCCCGGCCAAAGCTAGAGGCCGCCGCCTTGCCGGCATTGCGGTGGTTCATGCAAAACCGCGGCACCCAGTTTGGGTATTTGGCCAGCGTCGCATCCGCCACCTCAAAGGCGCTGCTGCACACAGAACAGGTAAAGCTGGGCATCTAGGAGACTCCTTGAGACGAGCGCACCATCGGCAGCGGTGGGGTATCGGCCGGTCCGTTCCCTACTTGGAGGAACGCAATTCTGCCATGCGGGCCTTGAGCGCACCCAGGGTCTTGAGGGTCGCTCCGATGCCGTTGCTCAGCTGCCGGGCAATCACCGCCCGCATCAGCTCGGTCATGCGCTCTCCATAGGGATACCACCACGCCTCCACGTCCGAAGTGCCGTCCACCAAAAGCAAATGAGGCCGGGTCAGGTGCATCAGGGCTTCTGGAGAGTTGGTCACGCCAGTGCCAGAGTCGCCCACGCCGACCCACGGCAGATCGGGGACGGCAGCGGAGAAGCTGTGGTTGTTGACCCACACCATGCCGCAGCGCAATTGCGCCGCCACCTGCTTGCCGCGGCCCAGGTCGCGGGTCC
This sequence comes from uncultured Myxococcales bacterium, assembly GCA_903919145.1. Lineage (GTDB taxonomy): Bacteria > Myxococcota_A > UBA9042 > UBA9042 > UBA9042 > SXRM01. The sequence goes on along the minus strand of CAIXGW010000155.1, from coordinate 9,589 downwards.
ACACCGAAGCCCCCAGGCCGTAGCGGCTGTCATTGGCCAGGCGCACCAAGTCGTGGTCGTCTTGCCCCACCGCCAGAACTGCGATCGGGCCAAAGGATTCATCGGTCCAGGCTGGCGCGTCGCTAGGCACATCGCCCAGCAGCAGCGGCGGCAGAGGCCGACCGGGCGGCGTCACGCTCCCGGCCAACAGCGTCGCTCCGCGCGCCAGGGCGTCGCGCACGTGGCCTTCTACCACGGCCCGCTGCGCCGCCGTCACCAGCTCCGGCACGTCGGCAGCCGCCCGCTGCAGGGCCGCCACCAGCTTGGGCACAAACACGCCTTCCACCGCCTTGTGCACCGCTACCCGCTCAATCCCAGCGCAATTCTGCCCGGCGTTGGTCAAGATGCCCCAGGCTATGCCCGCGGCTGCGCGGTCCAGATCGGCATCCTGCAGCACCAGGGCGCAGTCTTTGCCGCCCAGCTCCAGCTCGCAGGCGATCCCGCGCTCGGCACAGGCCACCGCTACCCGCCGACCCGTCCGGGTCGAGCCCGTAAAAACCACCATATCCGGCAGCGCCTCTACAAGCGCAGCACCTGCACTGCCGTCGCCGGTCAGCACCGACACCACCGGTCCCAAGACCAGCTGAAGCTGCTCGACCAGCCACACGCCCGTTTGAGGCGTGACTTCAGAGGGCTTGAGCACCACGCCGTTGCCCGCCAGCAGAGCCGGAACCAGGGTGCGCATCGGCAGCGCCACCGGATAGTTCCACGGCGAGATGCACGCCACCACGCCGCGCGGCAGCCGGTCAATCCACGCCTGCTTCTTGGGCATTTCTAGTGTTGGAATCAACCCTTTGCGCGGCTGCAGCTGCGCCGGACCGTGCTTGCACCAGTAGCCAAACAGGTCGCCGACGCCCACCACCTCCGAGCTGTAGGCTTCCGCCAGCGGCTTGTGAGTCTCGCGGCTGATCAGCTCGGCCAGCTCTGTGCTCTTGCTCAAGATGTTCTGTTGCGCTTGCCGCAGCTTGGCGACGCGCTCGGCCACGGTCAGGGCCGCCCAGGCAGGCTGCGCCAAGCGTACCGCAGCCACCACGGCCTTGGCGCGATCGCCCTGAGAAATTGCCGGCTCTGTGCCAGAGTGGCTGTGACCAGCGAGACTGCTGCTGGAGTTGGTTGACATTGGCGCGCGCTCCTCTGAAAGTGCATCGGGGCTGCGACAGCTGCCTCTCGATTGACCTGCCCCAAATACGACAAACTGCGCCGTCGCGCCAGGGGGGCAGCACAAGCAGGCGACGGCAGCCCCTTTGCCGCGCAGCCGCCCTGGCCGCCGCAGCTCTGCGCTCCCAGCGCTCTGGTCGCCGCCGCGGCCAACCGCAGAGGAACCCATGTGGACGTACCTTGTCGTTTCGGCCTTGAAGACGACTTTCCCAAGCACAGCCCAGCTGCCCGGCTTGGACCAGCTCGACACCACCCGCCACGTCCGCACCATTCTGGCGCAATCCAACTGGACGATGTGGGCTGGCACGGTCGGCTCGGCGCTGGCCTTTCACTTGCTTCCCATCGCCACGGTGTATTGGCCCTTGCCGGCGTTGTTTCTGCCCGCCCAGGTGCGCGACCGCCATGCCCAGCGCATGGCCACCCACCCCTGGTATGGCGTGCGGATGATCATGATGATGATCAAAACCATCGGAGGTCTGGTGTGGGGCGCGGCTCCCCAGGTGCGCACGCCGTTGGCCATGCCCCTGTACCCGGCGGACCCGGGCACCCACCGCGATGACGCCATGCAGCCCGTGCGTCCCGGCTGACCTAGGAGCCTGTCGGGACCCTCCGCAACAGGCCCGCCGCCAGCTTTCGCTTTCCCATCGGCCACGCGATCATGACGCGATTCTGACCCTTGCCAACATCGCCTGACCATCCCCTAGCCCTTCTCGACCTTTGGCGCTGATCCACGGCGCCCGTCAGCTACCCCCACGGAGGTGCGCTATGCCCCAAGGCCAGCACCTGGGCTTCCGCCCGGGCCCAGACCTCGAATTGTCTTGCGACTACTTGGTCATTGGCAGTGGCGCGGGCGGAGCCTCCGCGGCGATTGTGCTGGCGCGCGCCGGCTACAGCGTGGTAGTGGCCGAGGCGGGCCCCTGGCGCCAGCCAGAGGACTACCCCTCTTCGATGCACGGCACCATGCGAGACATGTTTGCCGACTGGGGCACCCTGGTGGCCACCGGCGACTCCATCATCCCGGTGGTGCAGGCCCGCGTGGTCGGCGGCACCCCCGTCATCAACAGCGCGATCGTCGTACGCACCCCGGCCGACGTGCTGCAAAGCTGGCGAGAAGACCACGGTATGGGCGATGTGTTCAGCGAAGAGGCCATGGGGCGGATCCACGACCGCGTCGAGCGCGAGCTGCAGATCCAGACCACGGATTGGGCCATCGCCGGCCCCTCTGCCGACACCATGCTCCAGGGCTTGCGCAGGCTCGGCAAGCAGGTCCATCCCATCGATCGCAACGTCGCCGGCTGCAAAGGCGCCATGCAGTGCCTGCAGGGCTGCAAGAACCGCAGCAAGCAGACGGCCAACCTGCTGTGGCTGCCAGAGCTCATCGCCCAGCACGGCGGCACGGTCCTGTCCTGCGCCCCAGTCCACAAGATCCTGTGGCAGGGCGACACCGCCGTGGGTGCCCAAGGCCGGATGCGCGAGCCGACCACCCGCCGCGCCGGCGCCCCCTTCCGCATCCAAGCCCGCCGCGGCGTTCTTGTCGCCGCTTCAGCCACCGGCACGGCGCCGCTGCTGCAGCGCTCGGGCGTGCAGTTGCCAGCGCTTGGCCGCTTCTTTCGCGGGCACCCCGGAGCCGGCATCGTCGGGGTCTACGACCAACCCAAGGACATGCACGTCGGCGCCAGCCAGGCTACCGCATCGGTGCACCACCGCCTCGACCACGGCATCAAGCTCGAGTCGCTGTCGCTGCCCCTTGAATTGTTTGCCGCCCGTGTCAGCGGAGCCGGACAAAGTTTGATCACCAAGCTCGGTGACTATCGCCGCTGCGCCATGTGGGTCACTGCCGTCCGCGCCGAGGCGGAAGGCACCGTGCGCCAGACCTGGTGGGGCGGCACCGCGGTTACCTATGCGCCAACCCGCAAAGACCTGGAGCGGCTGCGTTTTGGCAGCAAGTTGCTGGCCCAGGCCCACTTTGAAATGGGGGCGCGCAAGGTCTGGCCAGGAGTCGTCGGCCTGCCAACCGAGATCGGCCCGGACCAGCTCGATGCCTTTGACAGCGCCCCACTGAGCAACCGCAGCTGGACGTGGGTGCTTTCTCACCTCTTTGGCGGCGCGGTGATGGGCGGCGATCCGCAGCGCTCCGTGGTTGGACCCGATCTGGTGGTCCGCGGCAAAAAGCAGCTTCACGTCGTCGACGCAGCGCTGTTGCCGACCACGCTAGGCGTCAATCCCCAGCACACCATCATGGCGGTCGCGGCCTTGATCGCCGAGCGGCTGGCCAATTCCTCCCCTAGCAGCTAAAGGCCACAGGCGCTCCCCCCAAGTGTACCCGCAGATGTTCCGGGCCCTTGGAAAAATTGTCGGCTGCCAGGGAATCCAAACGAGAGAGCTTGCGCAGCCACCCAGCCGTATGCCATCCTTGGCCGGCGGATGTGGGAAATGGGCATATGCGGCATTCTAGGGCACCAGGATCGCTCAACCCCACCACCCTCAGTGCCGCAAGAGCTTATAGCGCAACAGGTCGCGAACCTGAAGGGCTATTCCAGCGGCCCCCCAAGGACCCGGCGCCGGCTTGACGCCACTGCTCTCGCAGCAATGGAGACCGCGCAGCGACAACGGGCGACAGTGCCCCTCCCATCGTGGCCAGGCCAACTTGCCAGCTCAACCGCAACAAGCGGAGATTGATCATGAATCTGCAAACCCCGATGTTCGTCGCCAGCGCTACCCTGGCCTCTCCCCACATCCGCCACCTCAAGTCCCGCCCGCTGGCGTGGCTGCTGGCCGGATTCATGGCGTTTGCCGCTGCCTGCGGCGACACAGAGCCAGAAGTGCAGGGGTCTGTGGACACCTCGGCTGGGGTCGATGGCGATCAAGATCTGGGCGGCGCCGACTCCGGCGCGACCGATGACGCAACCGAAGGCACCGACGTCCTGCAGATCGACACCGGCGCCGCCGACACACCAGACACCACCAAGGACAGTGCCAGCACCTGTCCTGGCGCCCCCGGCTGCACCTGCAAAGAAGCCAAAGACTGCGATACCGGCTTTTGCATGACCACCGACAAGGGCCAGTTCTGTGCCGCCAAGTGCGCCGACGGCGGTTGCCCTGACGGCCAGAAGTGTGTGCAGTCCGGCACCACGGACATCGTCAACATCTGCGTGCCCAAGTTCCCGTTCCTCTGCAACCCCTGCAGCGTCAACAAAGAATGCCAGACGCCGGCCTCACCAGACGCCAAGTGCATCGACGTCGGTAAAAACGGCGCCTTCTGCGGCACCACCTGCACCGCCGACGCCGACTGCCCCGGTGGCTACTCCTGCTCAGACGCCAAGGACATGACCGGCACCGCCACCAAGCAGTGCGTGCCCAAAGACGGCGCTGCCTGCAGCTGCAGCGAGTATGCGGTGGCCCAGCAGCTCTCGACCAAGTGCTACGTCGCCACCGGAGACGGCAAGTGCGAAGGCAAGCGCACCTGCCTGCCCAAGGGCGCCCAGGGCGCACCCACCGACGGTGGACTGTCCAGCTGCCTCGCCGCCGAGTCCAAAGCCGAAGTCTGCGACGGATCTGACAACGACTGCGACGGCCAGACCGACGAAGCCACCTGCGACGACAAGAACCCCTGCACTCAGGACGCCTGCGAAGGCCCGGCCGGCTGCAAGAACATCAACAACACCGCCAAGTGCGACGCCGACGGCTCGGTCTGCACCCAAGACGACTACTGCAAGGAAGGCAAGTGCCTGGCCGGCACCGCCAAGGTCTGCGACGACAAGAACCCCTGCACCAAAGACGCTTGCGATCCGGCTGGCGGCTGCACCGTCACCAATGACGACGGCGTGCCCTGCGACTCCGACAACAACCCCTGCACCGTCAATGACGCCTGCAAGGGCGGCACCTGCGACAAGGGCAAGCCCAAGGCCTGCGACAGCGACGACTCGTGCATGCTCGGCAAGTGCGACATCGCCAACGGCAACTGCACCTACAAGTTCCAAGACGGCAACCCGTGCAATGACGGCAATCCCTGCACCGAGAAAGAGTCTTGCGTGGCTGACGCCTGCAAGGGCACCACCGTGGACTGCGACGACAAGTCCGTCTGCACCTCGGACTCCTGCGATCCCAAGGTCGGCTGCGCCCACACCCCGGTCAGCGGCGCCTGCGACGACGCCAACAAGTGCACCGACAAAGACGCCTGCGCCGAAGGCAAGTGCGCTGGCGCCGCGGTAGACGTCACCGCCACCTGCGACGACAAGAACGCCTGCACCACCGACTCTTGCGACCCGACCAAGGGCTGCCAGAACACGGCGGCTTCCGGCGGCAAGTGCGACGACGGCAACCCCTGCACGGAAAACGACGCCTGCAAAGAAGGCAAGTGCGCCTCGGACATCAACAAGTGCGGCTGCGAGCAGGATGCGGACTGCGGCAAGCAGGAAGACGGCAACCTGTGCAACGGCACGCTGTTCTGCGACAAGGCCGCCCAGCCGTTCGTCTGCAAGGTCAAGGAGTCCAGCATCGTCAAGTGCGACGACAGCCAGAACGGCGAGTGCCAGACCAACGCCTGCGACTCGGCCACCGGCAAGTGCGGCTTTGTCAAGAAGCCCAACAACCTGTCCTGCAACGCCGACGACAGCCTCTGCACCGTGGGCGACACCTGCAAAGACGGCAAGTGCACCGCTGGCAGCGTCCAGACCTGCAACGACCAGAACCCCTGCACCGACGATTCTTGCGACCCGGCCAAGGGCTGCGTGTTTACCCCCAACAACGCTCCCTGCGACGCCGATGACAACCTCTGCACCGTCAACGACAGCTGCCAGCAGGGCACCTGTGTGGCCGGCAAGGTCAAGGCCTGCGACTCGGGCGATCAGTGCATCACCGGCAAGTGCAGCATCTTGGACGGCAAGTGCGGGTTCAAGTTCCAGGAAGGCGCTTCGTGCAATGACGGCAACCCGTGCTCGGTCAACGACGCCTGCAAGACCGACGCGTGCAGCGGCACCAAGGCCGACTGCAACGACAACAACCCCTGCACCGGAGACAGCTGCGATCCCAAGTCCGGCTGCGTCCACAGCCCGGTTCCCGCCGGCTGCGACGACGGCGACAAGTGCACCGCCGAAGACGCCTGCGCCGACGGCAAGTGCGCTGGCAAGGCCATCGACGTAGCCAAGGTCTGCAATGACAGCAACGTCTGCACCACCGACAGCTGCGACCCCAAGAAGGGCTGCGACTATAAGCCGGCCGCCGGCACCTGCGACGACGGCAACGTCTGCACCGTGGGCGACACTTGCGACCAGGGCGCCTGCGTACCCGGCGCCAGCCAGTGCAACTGCACCAAGGACCAGGACTGCAAGGACGACGGCAACATGTGCAACGGTCTGCCCTATTGCGACAAGACCTCAAGCAAGTGGACCTGCAAGACCGACCCGGCCTCGATCGTGGTGTGCGACGACGCGCTGAACACCCAGTGCACCTCTGTGGCCTGCGATCCGCAAAAAGGCCAGTGCGTAGTCACCAACACCGCTGACGGCACCGGCTGCGACGCCGATGGCAGCAAGTGCACCAAGGCCGACGCCTGCAAGGGCGGCAAGTGCACCCCCGGCGCCATTGAGGTCTGCAACGACAACAACGTCTGCACCGACGACGCTTGCGACGCCAAGACCGGCTGCGTGTTCACCAACAACACCGCACCGTGCGACGCCGACGGCAATGCCTGCACCCAGAATGACAAGTGCGGCCAGGGCAGCTGTGTGACCGGCACGGCCAAGAAGTGCGACGACAGCGAAGGTTGCACCCAGGACACCTGCGACTCCAAGAGCGGCAACTGCGTGTTCAAGCCCATCACCACCCAGTGCAGCGACAACAACGTCTGCACCTCTGGCGACAACTGCGGCACCGACCCCAAGACCAGCTCCTACACCTGCATCCCGGGCAAGGCAGTGGTCTGCGACGATCAGAATGTCTGCACCATTGACGTCTGCGACGCGGCCAAGGGCTGCCAGTACACGGTCGACAGCGGAGCCACCATTGCCTGCTACTCGGGCCCCAACGGCACCAAAGACAAGGGCGAGTGCAAGGCCGGCAAGCAGACCTGCGACTCTACCGGCAAGCTGGGCAACTGCACGGGCGAAGTCGTGCCGGCCAGCAAGGAACTGTGCAACGGCGTTGACGACACCTGCAACGGCGTGACCGACGAAGGCTGCGCTCCGGTGGCCTTTGCGGCCAAGCTGGCTGCCTCGGTGGTCTCTGGCGACGCGGGCTCCAAGATGACCGCTCGCGTCATGGTAGGCGGCTCGACTGCGATCGGCGCCACCAATGACTCCAAGTACACCGTGCAGTTTGGCTTCTACTCTTGGCTGAAGAAATTCCTGGGCCTGTAGTCCGTCTGACGGCACCCCGGGAAGCTGAGCCGAGGATCGGTCAGCGTCCCATCTCCGACCGCGACCGGCCCTGAGCTGCAGCCCTTTTGCAGCTCAGGGCCGGTCGGCAGGCTCATCCACGAAATCGCCAGCGACCTCTCCTGCCGCCAGCTTGGCGACTCCTGAGCCGGCGCCTCCCAGGTGCAGCTCAGCGACGGCTTGTAGGCTAGCGTCTCGGACTCCTTGTCCTTCGCCGACTCTACTCAGGCCTCTGGCAGGGTGCTAGGACGATCGCCTTGCGAGCGCCCAGGTCGATGAACGGTTGGACTTTGCTTCCAGGATTTCTTGCCCGACTGACAGTACGCAATTCGGTGAGTCGCCTTTGCAGCCCAATAGAGCGCCGCAGAGCCTCGCCACGATCACAGCTTGGCGCAGCAGCGGCAGAGGTGCGGCCAGGAGCGCTCCCGCCGAAATCGGCCGCACGTCGCCAACCACGCAAATCTGCGCGGCTTGCCCATCGGCGCCCACTAGCCTCAAGATAACAACCCGGTTGCCTTCTCTGCTTGGCATGCTGGCCCAATTGCTGCCGAGGCCCCAAATGCTGGTCGGCCCAGCCAATTGCCGGCAGCCCCCGGCAAGGCCCATGGCACGGCCCGTTGATATTGCCCGTCTTTGCCAATTCTCTTTGTCGCCAAGCTGCGGCTTGTCCCAGCGGTGGGGCAGGGATCGCCGGATCCGCGAGTCTTGGCTTCGCTGAGCCGTGCTGGCCGAGCGTTTGACCCGAAGCCGAAGCTTTCCGCCCCCAAAAAGGTCGCAACATTAGTCCAATTTCTCGGGGAGTCGCTACACTATGCGTCGCGGGCTTTCGGTCTCTACTCAGGGGCTGGCGCTGTCGCAGCAGTCCGTACCCCCAAGGAGTCCCATGGCCAAACATACCAAGCTGGCGGCGTTGGCCGCAGCTGTCGCAGTCAGTGGAATGCTGAGCGTGCAGGCGGGCTATGCCGCAGTGCCCACGTCCAGCGCCATCGAAGGCGTGCTGATGTCCTCTGGCGGTGGCCCCGCCGCCGACGGCAACTACACCGTGACGGTGGGCATCTACAGCGCCGAGACCGGCGGCAACCCCGTCTGGGCAGAAAGCGGCGTCACCGTGGCCGCCAAGGGTGGGCAGTTCAGCTACCAGCTCGGCGCCAAGACGCCGCTGGCCGCCGCCGCCCTCAGCCTGCCCGCCGCCTGGATTGGCATCCAGATTGGCTCGGACCCCGAGCTGCCGCGCAAGCCCCTGGGCTCGTCGCCTTTTGCCCTTCGCGCCGCCGTGGCCGAAGCCCTGGAGTGCTCGGGCTGCCTCAAGGCCGGCAACCTCGACGCCGGGGTCCTGCAGCCCTACGCCAAGTCCGCCGATCTGGGCGCCTACGCCAAGACTGCCGACCTGTCGGCCTACGCCAAGGCCAGCGACCTGGGCGCCTATGCCAAGACCGCCGACCTGTCCAACTATGCCAAGGCCAGCGATCTGGCCGACTACGTCAAGGCCAGCAGCCTGGCCAAGGTCGCCGGCACCGGCAGCTATGCTGACCTGAAAGACGCGCCCTCCCTGCACAAAGTCGCCACCACCGGCTCCTATGCCGACCTGACCAACCAGCCGGTCATGGCCAAGCTCGGAGCCGCCTGCGGCACCAACCTGGTCCTCAAGGGCATCAAGCTGGACGGCACCTACGAGTGCGCCAGCGCCGGTGTGGGCCCTGACATGATCAATGAGGTCTCCAACGACCTCATCTGGAACCAGTTTGTCGACTCCAAGCCGGGTACTGCCGATGTGCAGATCAAAGACGGCTTCTCGGCGGGCGTCACCGACACCCTGTCCTTCCCCGACGTGGGCCTGGCCGAGAAGATCTCTGTGGACTTCTCTGGCCTGAACTCCAACATGACCAAGGTTGTGGTCGAGCTCTATGGCCCCGGCATGAGCGCCCCCTACATCCTGTACAACGGTGGCAAGACCGGTACGGCCGTGGTCGCCAAGTACAATGACGGCGATGCGCTGGTCAGCGGCGACATGAACAAAG
>CAIXGW010000154.1 GCA_903919145.1 uncultured Myxococcales bacterium | reverse complement strand
CGGACAATCCCCAGGGCAATGTCCGATGGGGTACTGCGCCGCAGTGCTCCTCGCTGAGGCAGAGCCTTCCGCCGCGCTTGCCAGCCACTCGGACAATCCCCAGGGCAATGTCCGATGGGGTACTGCGCCGCTGCCTCTCGGCCTGCCCCGCGTGGGCTTGACGGGCCTGGACCACCGCGGCATCGTCCGGCCTTGCCAGCGCCCGCCGCGCCGGACTGCCCCCCACCAAGGCTTGCCGATGCTCCTTCCCTCCCCGCCCGTCCCGTGGCCAGCGCCGGTGCTAGCTGCCACGTTCCTTGGGCGCCGCCAGCGGTTTTTTGCCGACGTGCGGCTGCAAGACGGCACCGCGACGGTGGCCCACTGCGCCAATACCGGCTCGATGATGGGCCTGCTGCACCCAGGCTGTGCGGCTTTGATTAGCGACCACGGACCAGACAGCGGCCGAAAGCTGCGCTACACGCTGCTGGCCCTGCAGACGCCCGGCGGCGCGTGGTGCGGCACCCTGCCGATTTGGGCAAATCGCTTGGCAGAGCAGGCAGTCCTGCAGGGTTGGCTGCCAGAGCTGGGCGCGGTGCAGCGCTGCGTGCGCGAACAACCTCTTGGCCACGACAGCCGCGTGGATCTGCTGGTCGATGCAGACAAGCAGTGGGCCATTGAAGTCAAGTCGGTGACGCTGGTACAGGAGCAGGTCGCGCTGTTTCCCGATGCGAAAAGCACCCGCGCTGTCAAGCATCTGCAGCGGCTGGGCGAGCGACTGGCGGTGCCTGACCATCGCTCAGCCCAACTGTACGTCGTGCAGCGACCCGATGCGGCGCGGGTTCAGGCGGCCGCGGCGATTGACCCGGACTACGCCAAAGCGCTGCAACAAGCTCGGGCGCTGGGGGTGGCGGCCTGGGCCATCGCCTGCCGCGTCGATGCCGATGGCGTGCATCTGCTGCAGCGACTACCGGTGGGCTGAGGCGGGCTGGACTGCTGACTCCTAGGAGCCTGTCGAAGACATGCCCGCAATTTCAGTTAAGTCCATAAAACTATTGATTCAATTCAGCCCTTCGACGGAGTTCCAGCGCACACATCGGACCGGCGCCCAGGCGACCGGAATTGCAGAAGCGAATCAGCCCCTTGGTCTGCCTGCATCGCTCTACTCAAAGTAGAGGACTTCGACCCGCTCGTCCATGTTGCCGCCGCCGAATTGGCTAGGCAGCTTGACGAGTTCTGAGGTGTGCTCGACCAAGGCCTCTTTGCCGGGCTGCAGGGCCGCGGTCACGTCGACCTGCCACTCCTCCGTCACGCCGCCGGGGCACCACGAAGACCGGTCAAAGACCCAGGTGCCGCCTTGGTTGGGGGTGACGCCCTGGTCGACCATCTCGGCGCACCGCCACGCCTGCTCGGTTATGAAGTCGTGAAAGAACGGCTTGCCGGCAATGGCAAATGTGTGGCGAAAGCTGCAAAACTCTGCACAGTTGGTGGTGCCCGCCATGCCATGGCCGCTGATGCGCGCGACCAGCAGCGCCTTCTTGGCCTTGGCCGGCGGATGCAGCGCCATGGGCGCCAGATCCTTGTGGTAGTTGGCATCCCAGCCGCGGTTGCCCTCGCTCACCAGTGTCTCGGTGGCGATTGGATGCAGGCCGTCTGGGTCGGAGCCAAAGCGCAGGTCGATGGTATAGCGGTAGGTGTACGGCCCGACGTTGTTGTCGCCGCCCGCCAGGGTGACGCGGACCTTGCCCTGGGCGTCCTGGGCGGCCAGCAAATGGGGCAGCTCGGCGGTGGCATCCATCACAAAGCGGCCAGGAGAGCTATACGGGGTGATCCACTTGACAAAGCGCCGGCGCTTTTCGGGGGTGCAGGCAGCGTCAGTGCACAGCCAAACGCCGCCCACCGTGTCCCACTCGCCGCAGGTCTTGACAAAGGGGTGGCCGGCGCCCGGGCAGTCGGCGCGCAAATCCACTGTCAGCTTGCCATATTGCTTGAGGGTCCCCCCGACCGGCAGCTGCCACTCATAGGGCGCGTGGTTGGCGGACCAGCCCACCGACTTGTACTCCACACCATCGGCGACGCGGGCCACCAGCGGCGCCGGCTGCCCCGCCTTGGCTGGCACCGTCAGCTCTTTGGCCTGGGCGGCATCCAGGGCATAGCTCCAGTTAAAGTAGCGGGCCCAGAAGCGGACCTGCTCGATGCGTGGCTGCCAACCACCTGACTCCAAGACGGAAACGCTCCAACCTTCGCGCAGGCGCTGGTGGCGGTCGATGGTCATAAACGACTCCCACGGCGCCACCGCCAGACCGGCGGCCACCGCTGGAATTGCCTTGGCGTCGCTGGTCAGGAAGTGACAGCGCGGAAACCAGGGGTTGGCCTGCTCGGTCGGCAGGGTGTTGAGCGCCTCGATCACCCGGGTCTGCATGGCTTCGGCGCGGGCCTGGCGCAGGGCCGGCGTGGTGCCAACGGTGGCAAACAGGTAGCGCGTGTTGGGGGCGGCGTCCTTGAACAGTGGCAGCAGCGGGGTCTTCCAATAGCTATCCACATTCTGGGCGGTGGGGTTGTACAGGATTACCACCCAGTGATCGCAGCCGTCCCACAGCTGCTGGTAGCTGAGTGGGCCATCCAGCGTCTCGGCGGTAAAGTCGCCGACCACTTTGTCGTAGCCCTGAGTGGCGGCGGGCTCGCTCCAGATCCAGGGCTCCAGGCCATCAAAGCACTTGGGCGTGGCGGCAATCTGGCTGTCGCCAATTGCCCCGTCCGCATCCACGGGTTGCCCATCGGCGGCGCTGGCGGCGGCTGCGTCTGTGCCGGCTGCGTCGTCGGCTGCCAGCTGGTCCGCGGCGGCGTCGGTCAGCGGGGCTGCGGCGGGGGAGGCAGCGGGGGAGCTGCCACCGCAGCCGGCCAGCAGCCCGCCCAGTAGCCAAGCCAGCAGGGGGACCCTCCTGGAACCGCCGTTCAACCAAGTGTTTTTTGAGACACTGCCCACAACTGCCGCCATCCAAGACCTCCCAGCCTTCTGCAGAGTACCGGCGCGCCACGACCACCACAACAGCGCCCCCGGGCACGGCTTGACCGCGGCCGTGAACCCGCGTAGACAATCGGCCACGCCCCCGCCGTTTTCGCCAGGGGCCCTGCAGGAGTCCCATGCAATATCGAAACCTTGGCCGCGCTGGCGTCAAAGTCTCTACGCTGTGCCTGGGCGCCATGACCTTTGGCGAGCCCAATGACAAGTCGTTCATGCACCAGGTCGGCTGCGACGAGGCCACTTCGCACGCCCTCTGCGACCGCTTCTTGCAGGCCGGCGGCAACTTCATTGATGTGGCCGATGTCTATGGCGAAGATGGGCTTTCTGAGCGGATCTTGGGCAGCTGGCTGGCGGCCGGCCACCGCGACCAAGTGGTCTTGGCGACCAAGTTCCGTTTTCGCATGGATCCCAGCGTCAACGGCCTGGGGGCCTCTCGCTACCGGATCATGCGCTGCGTGGAAGACAGCCTGCGCCGCCTAAAGACCGACCGCATCGACCTGTACCAGATCCACATGCAGGACCTGGATGTGCGCGAAGACGAGGTGCTGCGGGCTCTGGATGACTTGGTGCGCCAGGGCAAGGTGCTGTACATCGGCTGCAGCAACTACACGGCGTACCGGCTGGTCGAGTCGGTCTACACCTCGCAGATCCAGGGGCTGGAGACGTTTGCCACGCTGCAGGCTCAGTACAGCCTGCTGGTCCGTGACCTGGAGCGCGAGCTGCAGCCAGCGTGCGAGCGCCATGGCCTGGGCATCCTGCCGTGGTCGCCGCTGGCCCAGGGCTTTTTGACCGGCAAGTACCAGCGCGACCAGCCGCCGCCGGCCGGCACCCGCCTAGAGAAGTGGAAGAAGTCGCTGGCCGCCTTTGACCAGCCGCGCAGCTGGGCGATCCTGGCCGCCGTCGAGGAAATCGCCGACCGCCGCGCCACCAAGCCGGCTGCCGTGGCGCTGGCGTGGCTGCTCGGCCGACCAGCGGTGACGTCGGTGATTTTTGGCGCCCGCGACCTGGCGCAGCTGGAGCAGAGCCTGCTGGCCGCCGACCTGGTGCTGACCGAGGCCGAGATGCAGCAGCTCAACCAAGCTTCGGCCTTCGAGCCTGGCTATCCATATGAATTTATTGCTCGCACTCACAAGCGCTGGTAGGCCCTGGCAAGGATGCCTTCAGTCCCTGGACGGTCCCATTGGCTTTCCAGGTGGGCCTAAAGCTCTACTCCTGATGGCCAACTCGCCGCGCCCGCACCTGCAGAGACATTGAAATTGTTGTGTTCCACACCCCATTAGAGCGCCCCCACCGGAGGACCTTATGTTTGTCTACTCAAATGGCCAGTTCCTTCCCGTCCACCTGCAGGACGCCGGCTATGCCCAGGCCGGCTTTGGAGGGGGCTACGGCGGCAGCGGCATGCAGGCCCAGGTGCACGACCGCGCCCTGATGGTGCAGATCGCGCCAGACGCAGCTCAGCAAGCGCAGTACCACAACCAGCTTGCCGACTTGCAAGTGCTGGCGGCCCGCCATGCTGCCGAAGGCTACTGGAGCGGCCAAGCCCAGCCCGTGGACCTTGCCCGCCTGCAGGCGCTGTGGAACCAGGCGCAACGCCCAGAGCTTGAGAAGAACGCGGCGCGGGTCCTGTACCTGCTGCTGGCGGCGCGCAACCGCTCTGTCCAGCTTGACGTGGCCTCGATGGCGGCCGGCCTGCATCGCTCTACCTGGGAAGTGCTCAGCGCCCTTCAGCTGTTGCACGGCTACGGCGCGGTGCGCTTTGGCAACGGCCAGGCGCCCAATCCGGCCGACACCAGCGGCTGGCAGTCGGCGGCGCCAGTGGCCTTGGCGTCTGACCCGCCGGACCTGTCGCGTCTGGGGCCCTTTGCCGATTGCCTGTGGCGGACCGGCGAGGTCTTGACGGTTCGCTAGAGGGCCGTCGGGACAGTCCCCCGACCGGCTCCCCGCCCTTTGACGTTTTCCGGTCGGCCAGGAGATAGCCAAATTGGACTTAGACTTTTTCGCAATTCACCAATCATGACAAAATCTTCTGCAAGGGTCCCCCTCCTGGTGGCCAGGGCCGCGCTGCGGCTGATCGGCGCGCTGGCGCTGATCCGGGGGCCCCAGGCGCTGGCGGCTCCCGCCCCGGCAGAGTGGCTCGAAGACAGCCTGCCCGCGGCGCCCGAGCGCGACCGCCGCCTCGACTTTATCCATGCAGATATCCAGTTGCAGGTGCAGCCGCAGGAAGGGCTCATCAGCGGGATGGTAACCTACACGGTCCAGGTCGAAGACGGGGCGCCGGCGTTGCAGCTAGATGCGGTCGGCCTGCAGCTGCACGAAGCCTCCTGGGTGGTGCGGGGCAGGGAAGAGGGGGCCCCAGCCCAAAAGCTGGACAAAGCCTGGCGATTTGAGTGGCCCGCCGTGCCCGAGGGCCCTTTGCCGCGGCCACAGCGGCTGCAGTTGCTGGTCCGCTGGAGCGCCGAGCCACGCCAGGGCTTCTACTTTGTGCGGCCCGACGCCGACGAGCCCAAGCGCCCGCTGCACGCCTGGACCCAGGGCGAGACCGAAGAGACCCGCCACTGGCTGCCCTGCCCAGACGATCCAGACGAGCGACTGACCTGGACCATTGCCATCACGGCGCCGGCCGAAATGACGATTTTGTCCAACGGAGAGGCTGGGTTGTGCAAGAGTCCCCCTGCCACCCATAGCGCCGCCAACCACCCTGCAAACACCCACACTGTGGTGTTTCGCTCGGCGCCGCCTCTGCCGCTGTACCTGCTCAATGTCGCGGTGGGGCCGTTTCAGCAAGTCGAGCACCCCCACCCCAAGCTGCCGATCAGCACGTGGGCCATGGCAGGCGAGGTCGAGCACGTGGCGCGGCAGTTTGCGCCGCTGCCCAAGATGGTCGATGCCCTGGCAGACTGGCTGGGCACGCCATTTCCGTTCAGCCGCTACGGCCAGGTGGTCGTTCACGATTTTCACTTCGGCGGAATGGAGAACGCCGGCCTGACGACCCTGGGCCAGCGGGCGGTGGTCGACGCGCGCACCCAGTTGGACGCACCGGCAGAGGGCTTGCTGGCCCACGAGCTGGCCCACCAGTGGTTTGGCGACCAGGTGACCTGCCGCAGCTGGGCGGACAGCTGGCTCAATGAGGGGTTTGCCACCTACATGACGGCTGTGTGGGACGAAATCGCCCACGGTCCGCTGCGTTTTCACGAACACCTGGCCGGAATTCGCCGCGGCTATCTGGGCGAAGCCGCACGGATGCAGCGGCCGCTGAGCGCGCTGCGTTTTGCCGACCCCGACGACCTGTTTGACGGCCACGCCTACTCCAAGGGCGCTTGGGTGGCCCACATGCTGCGCCGCAAGCTCGGCGACAAGGTTTTTCGGGCCGGCATCCAGAGGTACCTGCAGCGCCATCGCTTCAGCTCGGTCGAGCCGGCAGACCTGCGGCGGGCGCTAGAGGAACAGTCGCACGTGCCGCTGCGGGCGTTCTTCAAGCGCTGGGTCGAGCAGCCCGGCCACCCCCAGCTCAAGGCGCAGTGGCACTGGGATGCTGAGCGCAAGGTCCTGCAGCTGCAGGTAGAACAGACGCAGAGGGCCGAGCGCGGCGCCCCGCTTTTTGACCTGGACCTGGAGGTGGCGCTGCGGGTCCAGGCTGGCGATGAGCCGGTCCTGCACCGCCTGACTCTCAAGCGGGCCCGCGGCGAGTGGTCGCTGCCGGCGGCAGAGCGGCCGCAGCTGCTGGAGCTGGACCCGCGCGCGGCGGTGCTGGCCGACTGGACCCTGAGCGGCGCCGTCGAGGATGTGGTCAACATGGCAGTGCTTTCGCGGTCGCCCGAGGTGCGGCTGCGGGCCCTGCAAGAGCTGGGCAAGCAGGCTGGCACGGCGGCTGCCGAAGCTGCGCTGCTGACGGCGCTGGCCAAGGATCCGGCGCGCCACCTGCGGGCTGAGGCGGCGACGCAGCTGAGCAAGGGGCAGCGCGAGCGGGTGCGGCCGGCCCTCCAAGCGGCACTGCAACACGACGCCGAGCCGCAAGTGCGCGCTGCTGCTGCCCGATCACTTGGCGAACTGCGACTGGCGCAGAGCTTTGCGGTGCTGGAGCGGGCGGCCAGCGCCGACGACTCAGACGCCGTGCGCCGCGCCTGCCTGGGCGCGCTCACCGCCATCGACCGGCCAAAATCCGCAGCGATCCTGAGGCAAGCTCTGGCATGGCCCAGCTGGCGCGACAACCTGCGCCTAGCCGCGCTGCACGGCCTGGCGGCGGTGGCCGACGACCGCGATGCCGCTGAGTTCCTGGCCGCCGTGGCGCCGGGCCAGCCCAAAATGACCCGTGAGGGGGCGGCGCCGGCCCTAGGTCAGTACGGCGCGCGGCTGCCGGCCAAGAAGGAAGACGCGCGGCGAGCCCTAGAGCTGCTGCTGCACGACACCAACAGCCGGGTGCGCAGCGCCGCCGCCCACGCCCTGGTGGCCCTGGGCGATCCAGCGGCAAGCCCTGCACTATTGGCCGCAGCGGACCGCGAAGCCCACAGTGGTGCCCAAGAGCGGCTGCGCGGTCTTGCCGCCAGCGTCGTGCGCCAGTCGCCCCTGGAAGAGCGGGTGCGCCGGCTAGAAGACGACGTACAGCGCCTGGACCGCCAAGCCTCTTCTGCCCACGCGCCTGAGCAACGCGGCGGCAGCCACTGACATGAGAAGACTCGCTTTACCTTGGCTGGCGGCAGCGCTGGCTCTCCTGCTGGGGGCGTGCCAGCCAGCGCGCCCGCCTGGCGAGCTGGTCGTGGTGGTCGATGCGCCGGTCAAGGACCTGGACCCGCGGCTGGCGACCGACGGCCCCTCGGCCCGGCTCTCTCGCATGGTTTTTCAGGGCTTGACCCAGGTCGATCCCCATGGCAGCCCGAGCCTGGACCTGGCCGCCCAGCTGACCGAGGATGGCGATCCCCTGATCATCAAAGCGGTGCTGCGACCCAACGCGCGCTGGCAAGACGGCCAGCCGGTGACCGCCCGCGACGTCGCCTTTACCTATCAAAGCGTGCTGGACCCGCGGTTCGCTACGCCGATTGGCGGCGAATTCCGCAGGCGGTTTGCCAATGTGTTGGCTGACCCCCGCGATCCCCTGGTGGTGCGGCTGTACCTGCGCCGGCCGCTGGCGACACTGTGGAGCGACCTGGTCCTGGGCATTGCACCTGCGCACCTGCTGCAGGACCGGCCGGACCGGCGCTTTGGTGGGGCGCCAGTGGGCTCGGGGCCTTGGCAGGTGGTCGGGCCGGCCAGCGGCGACATGGTAACCCTGCAGAGGGTGGGGCCTGCTCCGGCCAACCGAGCCCAGCGGCTGGTGTTTCGCGCCATCGCCGATGAGGGCGCGCGCAGCCTCAGCGTCCTGGGCGGCGGCGCAGATCTGGCGTGGAGCGGCCTGTCGCCGGCGATCTTGCGAGGCGCGGCCCACACCGGCCGGGCCAGGCTGATCTCTGCCCCCGGCATCGCCTGGGTCTACCTGGGCCTGAACTTGCGGCAAACCCCTTTGGATCACTCCAAGGTGCGCGAGGCCCTGGCCCGCGGCCTGGACCGCCAGAACCTGATTGACACCCTGCTTGCCGGGCTGGCGACTCCGGCGGACGGGCTGTTTGCCCCAGGGCACTGGGCGCGTACCGAGCTGCCACAGTACCGCCACGACCCGGCGGCGGCAGAAAAGCTGCTGGACCAGGCCGGGCTGCCGCGGCGCGCCGATGGATGGCGTTTCGCCTTGGAGATCAAGGTATCGACCAGCCGCCTGCGCCGCTCGGTGGGCCGGGCCCTGGCCGATCAGCTGCGCCAAATCGGCGTGGACGCCAGCGTCAGACCCTTTGAACTTGCGACTTTCTTGGCGGATGTGCGCGCGGGGCGCTTTCAGGCTTTCTTGCTACAGCTGCCCGAGCCGTTTGAGCCGGACCAGCTGGCTTGGATGCTGCACAGCCACAACGCCGCCGTCAGGACGCCGGACGCCAGCTCTACTAGCCTCTATGCGCGCTTGCCGCGCGACGGCCTGGCCGATCCGGCGTGGGACGCGGCGCTGGATGCCGACCCGCAGTGCGCTTTGTGGCGGCGCCGCGACTGGCGCGAGCGGCTTGAGGGGCTGGTGCTTGCCCCGCTGGGCCTAGAGCAGGGGCGAGGCTTGGCCAACCGGACCAGCTATGCCGATCCGTGGCTGGACTGCTGGGTCGATCTGGGTCGAGAGACTACCGACCGCGCCAAGCGTTTTGTGCTCTACGCCCTGGCCCAGCAGCGCGCCGCCCGCGATCTGCCAGTGGTGCCGCTGTGGTGGGAGCACCAGGCCGTGCTGGCCGCGCCCCACCTGCAGGTGCCGCCGCTGCCGGCCGACGGCCGCTATTCGGTGCTGGGCGAAGTCGAATTTCGCCGCGACTGAAACGGCGTTGCCAGCCCAACCCTGGTGGGGTCTGCGCACCCGGATTGCTGTGGCCGCAGTGCCGGGGCTATGCAAATCTTCAATTGTAGATACACTTGACGTGGTTTGACGTTCAGCAGTGCTGGGCTCGTGGGGAACCCAGCTGCCGCCCTGCCGGCAGCGAAGCTGACGGCGCCTGCGCCGGGCGCCAGCGGGCTTGGTACAGCGGTAGGGGTTGTCTTGCGCATACCTGCGGGATTTGAACTGACAGAGACCTTGCATGCGGGCAAAGTCTCATGGATAGCCAGAGGACGGCGGCTGGCCGATAGCCAGCCGGTCATCCTCAAGGGGCTGCGCGGCGATTTTCCGCCGGCGCGAGCCCTGGCCAATATTCAACACGAATACGCCATTCTTCAGCGATCGGGCTCGTCGGTTACGCGATCGGTAGCGCCCCTCAGCCTGCATGGCGATGCCGCCCATCCGGTGCTGGTGTTTCCCGACCACGGCGGCAAAGCGGTGTCCCTGCGGGTGGCCCAGGGGCCGCTAACAGTGCTTGAGGCCCTGCGCATTGGCCGCGAGGCGGCCCTGGCTCTGGCCGAAGTCCACGCCCAGGGCATTGTGCACCGCGACATCAAGCCAGCCAATATCATCATGGGTTGCGGCGATCCCGACGTGCGCCTTGTCGACTTTGGCGCCGCCAGCGTGGTGGACAAAGCGCAGACAGTCGAGGTGCTGGCCTGCCAGGTGTGGCTCAAGCCCACCTTGAAAGAGCTGGGTTTTGCGGCCCCATCGCTGGTGATGACGGGCGAAGCGCCGGTGACCGACACCTACGCCGACATGACCGAGGTGCTGCAAAGAGAGAGCTGGGGCACCACCGCCGACGACCCGCACAGCCTGGCCTACTTCTGCGGCGCGCTCAGCGGCCCCAAGGAACCGCCGCTAAACGACCCCAGCTATCCCAAGACCAGGCTGGACGAAGGGTGGCGGCAGATGTTTTCTCTGCTGCGCAACCGCACCGGACGGCTGTGGCCCAAGGCAACCTCGGCCAGCTATCCCAACGGCACCGACCCGCAGCACGTGGTCGCGCCAGAGCACCTGACCGGCGAGGATCGCTGGCGCAAGCAGTACGTGCGCGTCAACATCGACCCCGGCGAGCGCTTTACCCTGACCCCGCCCGGCTGCCTTTCTGCGCGGCTGTGGCCACAGCTTTCGGGCTTTGCCAACCTGGCCTTGGCCGGAGACTGGACCCGCAATCCGATCAACGCCGCCTGTGTCGAGGGCGCGGCCATGTCGGGCATCCTGGCCGCGCGCAAGATCACCGGCATCAACTACCCGGTGGCAGGAGACAGCGATTTTCCCGGCTCTGGTGCGCCCGGCGTGCCAGCAACCACGGGCACCATGCCCGCCGTGGTCGAGCAGATTGGCATCACCTCGGGGCCGGGGCCGCTAGAGCTCACGGGGGTCAAGGCCCTGGTGGCCGTCATCCCCGCCGACCGCGCCGCGTTGACCAAGTGGTGCAATGACAATTTCACCAACCCTTCAGGCGGGCGCGTCCAGGTCCGGCCCCTGGTAGATGCGGTGCTGCTGCAGTGGGCCGTCATCGACCGGATCCGATCGTTGGATGAGGACTTGGGCCCAAAGCTCGGCTGGTTTGCCGAGACCGACGTAGGCTTCTGGATTCCCCTGGGCAAAGGAAAGCAGGTCGGCGAGGAATTTGTGGTCGAGGAGCTGGTCCTGGCGCCGGCGATCCTGTTTGTCAACCAGCCCACGGGCCACACCTCTGGCCGAGAAGTCTGGGGCTTTCCCAAGCAGCGCGGCCTGTTCGTCAACCCCAAGGCAGTCGGCGACCCCGGCCCGTTTGAAGCGCGGGTCCATACCGTCGAAAAGCCTGGCGGTCCTGCCGATTTTCATCCGCTGCTGCGGGTCTCTACGACCGCGACGGCGCAGAGCACCCCGCTGGGCGATGCCAAGCAGGCCCTCACGGGCCTGCTGCAGATGCTGGTGGGCGCCAGCAACGCCAACCTGCTGCCGGGCCTCAAGTTGCCCGCCAACTTGGCGCAGCTCATCCACAATGGCACGCTGCCCATGCTTTTTCTCAAGCAGATCCGCGACTGCGAAGACGTCCACCGCGCCTGCTACCAAGCTGTGACCCAGTGCGGTGCAAGCGCCACCTACCACAACGGCGCGACCCTGGGGCAATACCAGATCGAGATTCAGCCCTACTACAGCCATCCCATTGCCGAGACGCTGGGCCTGCAGCCGATCAGCCAGTCCTTGGCCGCGGTGTGGCTGGAGTTTGATGCCGTATTTGAGAACGCGCGGGTGTTGGCCAACGCGGCGGGGTAGCGGCCCACGGCGAAGGCGCCTGGAAAGTTGCTGGAGTTCAGTCTATAGAACCCTGGGAGCCTGGTGCAGACTTGCCGGGCGCCACGGCTAACCGCGCAAAACTACAGAGTCGACTCAGACCGCCGAGCGGTTCCTTGGCGGGGCATAACCTGCACCCCGCTGGGGTTGCACTCGCTTCGCCACGTGCGACGGAGGCTCGCTGACCCAATGCAGATCGACGTGTGGAGTGACATCGTGTGCCCGTGGTGCGCCATCGGCAAGAAGCGCCTGGAGGCAGCCCTGCTGCAGTTTGACCATGCAGACCAAGTCCAGGTGGTCTGGCACAGTTTTGAGCTCGACCAGACGCCCGCGGCAGAGCGCCCGCCCGTAGGCAGTATCACAGAGCTTTTGGCCAAGAAGTACGGCATGAGCCTTGCGCAGGCTCAGGCGGCCAATGAGCGAGTCGTGACCCAAGCAGCCGCCGAAGGAATGACGTGGGACATAGAAAAAGTCAAGCCCTCTGCGACCTTTGATGCCCATCGGCTGCTGCAGTTTGCCGGCCAGGGCAGCCTGCAGGCCAAGCTGATGGATCGGCTGATGACGGCCTATTTCGCCGAGGGGCAGCTGCTCAGCGACCCAGCGGTGCTGCACAAGCTGGCAGGCGAAGTGGGCCTGGATGCCACGGAAGCGGCAGAGATCCTGGCCAGCGACCGCTTTGCCGCTGAGGTCCGCGCCGATGAAAAATTCGCCGCCCACAATGGAATTACCGGGGTGCCGTTCTTCATTCTTGGCGGGCGCTACGGCGTGTCGGGGGCGCAGCCGGCGGCGGCTCTGGCCCAAGCCCTGGCTACCGCGTGGAAGGATCCGCTGACGCACCGGCAGGCGGATAGCCCAATTCGGCCGGCCTGACCTCTGGTGCCTGGCCGCCGCGCCTACAAATTTCGCCCACCTGCTGCCAGCCGCAGCGTCGCAGCATGGCTTGGCTGGCCCAGTTGTAGGGCAGGACCTCGCCCCACACCGTGGTCCCTGCGGCGCCGCGGTCTTGCTGCCGCGCCAAGGCCATCGCAGCGCGAATCAGCTGCTCGCCCACGCCCTTGCGCCGTGTCCCAGGGTACACAAAGGTGTCGTGGCTCAGCCACTGCCCGGGCGCCAGCGGCCGCAGAAACGTCACCCCCAGCACGGCATCGCCTTGGCGCCACGCCAGCGCCAGCCCTTGGCCCGCGGCCATTTGCCGAGCCAGGGCGTCCACTCCGCGCTTGAAAGGCCGCAGCCCCGGCGCCAAGTCGATCAGCTGGCTGGCCGACAGGGGCTGGGCACCCGCGGGCAACGGCGCGGGCTCGGCTTGGCAGGTCCAGCGCCACACCTGCAGCCGCCGCGGCCGACTGCGCTGGAGTCGGGCCATTCCATGCTGGGCAAGCCCCTGCCAGCCATAGGCCTGCAGCAGCGCCAGCACGCGCCAGGGGCGCAGGGTCTGGACCTGCCGCAGCCACCGCCCGAACCTAAGCCAGACCTTGCCCTTCATGCGCGCCTGTCCAAACAAATTCCCTAGCTAAAACAGCGATCAGACATTCCCTACGGTACTGTACAGGCTACTTTGCGGGTCGCCAGCCGCCGGCCAGAAACGTCTCGCCAACGACGGTCAGCGACTGCCCAGACAGGGCCCGCGCCGCCTGCATACCGGCCATGACCACCGACTCAACGCAGGTCGAATTCACGCCGGTGTAGGCGCACTCGCCGCACAGCCACAGGTTGTCGACACCGGTCTGGTCGGCGCGCAGGCGCAGCTGGGTGGTGTTGGCGGGCGAGGAGACACAGCACTCGGTAGGGTCCACGTTGGCGCGGATCCACTGCTGGTCCAGGCGCTCGATGCCCTGGGCTGCGGGGTCGGCGTGCAGCACGTCCCAGTCAAAGTCGTCGCCCTTGCGCGCCGCCGGCCACATCACGGCGCCAGTGGCCTTGAGCTGGCCGGCCATCAGCTCCAGCAGGCGGTCGCGGGCTTGCTTGGGCACGGCGGCATTGGTGGGCGGCTGGCGGTACAGGTCCGAATCCAAGGTGCCGCAGAGGTACTGCACAGAGGCCGGGCCGTCCAGGCCCCAGTCTTCGGTGGCCAGGGTCGGGGTCATGTCGGCCCACACGTCCATTGGCGGCGCGATGCTGACGCCGGCGACCCGGGCCTTTGGCACCCCGGGCTGCTCAAACCCCAAACCGGTGGTCGTGCGGTCGCACCACAGCTGCACGCCGCCCGACGGCATGATCGGCAGCGCCGCCGCCATCTGCCGCAGTTTGGCATTGCTGGCCCGCAGGTTGGCCCCCAGGTCGCCTGGATAGCCCAAGTCCTTCCAAGGACCCAGGGCAATGCCCAGCACCACGTGGTCAAAGTCGCTGCCCGCCTGCAGGTGGATCATCTCTGCGGGCGGCAGCTGGCACCAGTTGGACTCCAGGTCGACACCAGCCTGCTGCAACGCCTCGCCGCCCTCCAGCTGCTGCCACAGCGGCTCCGCCGGCCAACAGCGCATCCCCTTGCAAGTGAACAGCGGCTGGTACTGCCCACCGCTGGCCGCGCCTTGGATGCGGACCTGCCGGGCGATATCCAAGCCTTCGATGTGGCTACCGTCTTTAGAGGCGCGGATATTGGTGACTTTGTGAAAGAAGTTGAGCTTCACGCCGCGGGCCACCAGCGTCTCCATCCACTGCAGCGCGCCGATCAGGATGGCTTTGGCAGAGAGCAGCACCTTGCCATCGCCCGGCCGATCGGAATTGCCAGACCACTTGAATTTCCACAACTTTCTCTCACCGCCTAGCTGCTGACCCAGCGGGGTGTACAGGCACGGCTCAAACGCGTCCTGCCACTGCTGGATTGGGCAGTCGGCAGGCGCCATCGGCAGCCACTCTGCCAGCAGCTGCTGAAACAGCGCAAAGGCGTTCTCATACCAGCCAAACCAGACGTGCAGACCGTGTTCCTGGTTGCGCATGCCCAGCTTGGCGTTGCGGCCACTGGCGAGCTTGCCGCCCAAGCGCCAGCCCATCTGGTACACGGTGACATCGTAGCGGTCGCGCAGCGCCGGCGTGGAGGTCAAGTGCCACGCGGCGGTCAGCGCTGAAATGCCGCCGCCCAGCACGGCGACCCGGGTCCTTGGCGAATTGTTGGATGCCATAAGCTGTCTCCCGTAGAGTCGATGCAGAACGGATGCGGTAGACCGGCAAGGTATCGCGGAGTTGCCGTTGCGGTCAATTGGCCGGAGGGCCGGCAGCGGAGTTGACAATTCGTTCGCACTGACGCTAGGTTGCCGACGGTCCGCCCCAAGGTGGGGGCCCAGGAGGTGGCTATGCTGCAGTGGTTGTGCGCGATGCTGATGGCGGTGACTTGGGTCATTCCGCCGGGGCAAGAAGCGCGCTTGCAGCAAATGCTGACGCCGGGGCCCCAGTGGCCGGCGGGCTGGCAGCTGGTTTCTGCGCAAGTCCAACAAGATTCCGTGGTCGCCATCTATCAGCGCGGTCAGGAGCCGCCTTTGCAGGTCAGGCTACAGCACCCAGAGCAGGCGGCCGCAGGTGCGCTGCAAACCCAGAACATCGCCCTGGATGCCGCAAGGCTGCCTCAGGAGGTCCGTGAGGCTCTACTGGCCCAATTGACCAAAGAAGCAGGTGGTTGGCTGTGGCAATCCGCAGACCAAGCTGTCGCTCAGCCTCAAGGAGGGACGGCGACGGCTGAGGCTGCCCCCATCGGCGATGACCCGGCCGTCCAACTGGCAGCCGCACGTGCAGCGCTACCGCAGAGCGAGCTGCTGCCAGCCGCGGAACGGGCCTGGGTCCAGGTGTCAATTGCCTGGCGGCTCAAGCGGATGGGCGACCCGCAGGCCGAGGCGCTGTTTCGCCGCCATGGCGAATTGGCGGGCCACAGTGCCAAGGCCGCGCTGGTGCGCTGGTCGGCTCAGCTGGGCCAAAATGGCAAGGCGACGGACCTTGGCCCGACGGCGACCGACGAGGCCGCCGACCTTTGCGCCGCAGCCACTGCGGTGGCCGCCGACGTCCAGCGAGGTGACCAGTTTCAAGCCGCCCTGGGGCTGCTGGCCGAAGTGGTCCGGCGCTCCCCCAGCTGCCGCTCAGCTGGGCTCAAGTCCGCCCAAATAGCTCAAACGATTGGATCCCCCAATCTGGCCATCCAGACCCTTCAGCCGCTGCTGGCGGCCCAGCCCGGTGACTTGGAACTGGCGGTCACCATGGCCAATCTGGAGCGCCAGGCCGATCGCCTCGAAGCCGCTCTGCAGCGCCTGGTCAAGCTCGACCTCGCTCAGGTGCCGCCGGGAAGTCCGCTGGTGCTGCCGATGACCCGCGTGCTCATTGACGCCGTAGGGGCGCAGCTGCCGGCCGCCCTGGCGTTTACCCAGAAGATGGCTGCGCAATCGGACAAAGACCCCACCGATGGCGTTGCGGCCTTCATCGCCGGCACGATCCTGCACCACAGCGGCGACTGGCAGGCTTCCAACCGCTATTTGCTGCGCTCAGAAAAGGCTTTTGCCAGCGAGCCAAGGCAGTTTCTGTACTCGGCCATGAACCACCTGCACCTGGGCGAGCAGGCCGAGGCCGAGCGCCGGGTCACCCATGCCTTCAGGATGGGCACTGCCGACCCCGATGTGTGGTATTGCCGGGCCATGATCTTCGCCCGCAGCCAGCCGCAGCAAGCACTGGCCGATCTGGGCAACTATCTCGCCGCCGTCAAAGGCATTGCCGACAATCCTGCGCGCAAGAGCGCCTACGTTGCGCAAGTGATGGCCGATCTGCAGGCCTGCAAAGACGCTGGCGATGCCCGGCGCTGCCTGGACCTCCGCCGCGGCCGGGCATGGCTGGCAGACCAGTGGCTGGCCTTGGCCGGTGGCCTGGCCTTGTTGACCGCGGGAGTGTGGCTGTGGCGGCGGCGCGCGGGCCGGCGCAGCGGTGCTGCCACGCTGGGGCTGATGGTGCTCGCCGCAGCCGTGTGCCTGCCTGAGCCGGCACTGGCGCAGCTAGGCGTACGCGAGCTGGCCGCGCCCCAGACCCTGGAAGCCCAGCTATCCTGGCATACACCCAACGAATTACTGCAGACCGGCTTGAGTCTCTGCCTGCTTGTTGGCGGCGCGCTTTTTTTTTGCCCGTCGCCCGCACCGCCTACCGGGCCCTGCGCCAGCTGCCGCGCCGCGAATTTGCGCTGACGCTGGCCTTGCTGCTGGTAGGCCTGTGCCTGCGCTGGCTGGAGCCGACTCGCCTGGTGATGATCTACTCGGCCTATGAGTGGACGGATCAAGTCGCGCGCTTTACCGGTATCGGCCGCTACGGCGCCTCGACTTCGGTGCTGTACCGGCTGCTGTTTTCGCTGGCACCTCCCGACCATGAGCACATTGTGACCCTGCACCGCGTGGCCGGCGGCCTGACGCTGGCTGTCATGGCCGGGCTGCTGGCCCGCTGCAAACCCCCACCGGGCGCGGTGGTGCTGTTTGCGGCATGGGCGGCTTTGTTGCCGCTGTCGGTCCGCGACCACGCCACAGAGAGCATCCTGGTGCCAATCATCCTGTGGCTCTCTGCGGGATTGCTATTGCTTGACAAGGCTTTGCAGGAGGGTCCCCCTCTCTCAGCAGCAGTGGGCTCGCTGGTCTTGTTGGCGCTAGCCATGACGGGGCGCCCGGAGATGCTGGGGGTGGTGCCGGCGGCGGCGGCGCTGCTGATTCTGGCGCGGCGCGGCGTGGCCGGTTGGCGGTGGCTGCTGTGGGGTGGCGCGGCCTTGGCCGTTGTGGGCTTGCCCCATGGGCTGCATGTCCGCTCTGAGCAAATCAAGATGGCGACCCAGGCCGCCTTGGCGCCGCTGGACCACAGCTACTGGGCGACGCTGCTGGATCGCGGCCTGTCCGCCCACATCGCTTGGCATCCCGAGCTGTTGCCGGTGGCGGTGCCGGCCCTGGCTCTGCTGTCTCTGCGCCACCGGGCTGGGCGCAAGGTGCGGCTGGCGGTATGGGCGCTGTCGCTGCTGTGGGTGGCAGCGCTGGTGGTCGACCTGCCCAACACCTCGATAGCGCGACTGCAGGCCCCCATCGGCTTGGCGCTGGTGGCGCTGGCTGCATGGGCTGTGGCAGCAGAAATGCAGAGCCAACGCCCCGGCTTGTGGCTGGCAGGCAGCTCAGCGGCGCTGGTCCTGACGGCGGTACCGACCCACCAGCACCTCCGCCGGTGGACCAACGAAGACCAGGGGGAGCAGGTGTGGCGCCGCAGCTTGGCTCAGCTGCCGCCGCGTGGGGCGTGCCTGGTGGCTTTGGCGCCGCGCGACCGGCCAGAGCCAGGCAAGGTCCAGCGCGCCGTGCCCGCCTATCTGCTGCGCCCGCCCCATCGCGAGGTACAGCTGCTGTCGGTGGATGCCTGGCTCGACTCGCCGCCGCCGTGCCCTGGCGGTGCATTTCTGCTCCTTGATCCCCGTTGCTACGCCATCTACCACCGGCCTGCAGGGCTGGCTCCGCTGCTTGCTGGCTGCGCCGCGGCCCTCCAGCACGCCCAGCCCGTCGACGCCTGGACGCTGCCCAACCTCGGCGACAATGAGTACGGCTACTACGCAGACGTCAAGGAGTTCAAGGTAGGCTTGTACCGGTTGCAGCCGAGGCGTTGACCGCCCTGCGACGGCCCACGCCGAGTCATGGGTAGCAGTGACTGGAATTATGGCACGGCCCGGCCCTGACTGACTCCTGGGCCGCAGCTTTGCTCCTGGGCCACGGGCTCCTAGGTCAGGCTGGACCAGCCCCCCGGATGGCCAGACAAGCGACTATCCACGCGGCAATTCGATGGCCAGATGGGTCTCTAACCGCACGGCCCCTTGCCGCCCGCCGCGCAGGTGCCGCCATAGCAAGCTCCGCTCAGACATTCGCTGCCGCTCAGGCAGGGCTGTCCGGCCGCGCCCAGGGCCTTGCACAGGCCGCTGCTGCAGACCGCCCCAGGTCCGCACAAGGCGCCCAGCGCGCACGGCTTGCCCAGGGCCGGCCAGCCTTGGCAGGTGGGTGGCAGCGCCGTCGAATCGCACCAGCCGCCAGAACATTGCCAGTCAAAACAGGGGGCTCCCGGGCCAGGACCCACCTGACAGGTGCCGCCGATGCACAGCAGGGCACCCTGAGGACCCAAAGGATTGCAGTTGGCGTGGCTGAGGCAGGCGCTGCCCTTGACGCCCAATGGTTTGCAGGTGCCGGACTGGCCCGCTGGCGCAAAGCAGGTCAAGCCAGCCCAGCACAGCTGGCCGCTGGCGGTGCAGGGGGCGTCCGCCAGCCCCAGCTGGGCGCATGTACCGGTAGCAACGTTGCAGTACAGCGGCAGCGCGCACTGGTAGTCGATGCACTTGCCGCCCACGGCAGAGGCCAAGGCCGCGCAGGAGCCGCCGCTGCAGGTGGCCACCCCGGGCTCGCAGGGGGCCTGAGCCGAGCAGGGCTGGTTGACCTTGCTCCACGCTTGGCATTTTCCGGGGCAGCTGGCGCCGAACACGCACTGCGCCCCCGCCGCGCATTCGCCGACATGGGTGCACGCCGCCCCGGCTGGCTGCTGGCCGACCAACACCTGCGCGCACGCCGCCACCGCTGCGCCCGGTTGGCTGGTCATCGCCTGGTAGAGGGCAGGGCAAGAGGTTTTCTGCAGCCCTTCCAGACACTGCGCTGCTTTGGCCGCGTCGAACTTGATTCTGCCTGCTGCCAGCGCTTGGTCCAGCGCGGCACTGCCCTGGCACTCTTTCTGCAGATTCTGTTGGCACTGGGCGAGATTCTGGCCGCCAACGGCCAATGGGCACTGGGTCCACAGGGCGCAGGTCGCTTGCGCCCACGCGCCACACCACTGGCTGGAGGCGGCGGTGGAATCGACGGAGTCGGAGTCGGCGGCTGTGGCGTCGGCGCTGGTCGCCTCGCTACCGCCGGCCGCGGAGTCTGCAGCATCGGGCCCAGCAGCGGAGTCGGCGCTGCCAGCGACCGCCGCGGCGGCGTCCATCCCCGCAGTGGCCCCAGCTTGGGGCGGGTTGCCCGCGGCGGACGTCCCTTGGCTGCAACCCACCGAAAGCAGCATGGCCAGGCTTGCCGCAGCCCCAGTCCCCAGGTTCATAGCAGCCCCCACGTTCTTAGTGAATTTGTCAACTTGCGTAACTGTGATCGGGCATCCCATGTACACAGGGTTGCTGACGGGCGCTCTAGTTCTTGCACGCCTTCTTGGCGTCAAACAGCGGGGCCGACTCGTCAGCGTACTCAATGCTGCCAGAGCCAATGCCAAGCAGGAAGCCCGGCTTGGTCCAGATGCCGGCCAGGGTGTAGTTCTGGCCGCCGGCGGACTGCCAATAGCGGGTCACCGCGCCGCCGGCCGTGCCGATATCGGCAAAGAAAGCCACGCCATCGATGCTGTACTTGAAGGCCGGCGACCCTGGCCCGCCGCGCTCGTAGGTAAAACCGCTGCGCCAGTAGCCCGGCTCAATGGGCTTGCCCAGCAGCCACTGCTCTTGCTTTTTGCCGGCTTGGTCGATGTAGCGCACCCACAGGCCGGCGGCCAACACCTGCCCAGCGCCACTGGGCGGCGTCGCCACCGGCAGGTAGACTTCTAACCATTTCATGAAGGTGCCGTTGTGCGAAAACGAGCCCCGCCCAATGGAGTTGACGTAGAGCTGGCAGCCGCTGGCGTCTTTGTGGGCGGTGGGCTGCCAGGTGATGCAGGTGGGCCAGCTGTTTGAAGGTCCATCCCACAAGCCCAGGCTGTCGCAGTACTTGACCTCGCCGATGTCCTTAGAGTCGTTGCTGACCCACAGACTGCGGAACAGGGGCTCTGAAGCCTTGGGGTCGCCGATCAGCGCGCCCGCATCGCCCTTGCCAAGCGCAAACCAGCTGGCGCCGCCGTCGGCAGAGAAGCGCAGGCGAAACTTGTAGTCGCCCTTGTTGGCCATGCCGACCAGCTGTGCGGTGTTCCAGACAAAGCGAAAGTTGTTGCCGACCTTGCCGTCAAAGCCCAGCGGATAGTAGGCTGGCTTGGCCAAGGGCCCGCCGCCATAGCCAATGTCGGTCTCGACTTCTGCCAACACCGCACCGGGCTTGGCATCTTTGTCGGTCACGCCTGCTACGTACACCTCGGCCGTGACCATCATGCAGTCGTGCCCCAGCGCGCTCTTGGTAAAGATGACCGGGTCGCTGAGGCCGGCCTTGAGCGTGCAGGCGTGGCTGAAGTAACCGCCCCAGCTGCCGGCCCAGCCCACCGGCAGGTTCTTGGGGCAGTCGGGGGGCGCGTTGTCAGGAAAGAGCTTGCAGTCTTGGGTTTTGGCCAGCACCAGCCGGCGCGGCTTGCCGTCTTGCTTGCCGGCCTCGTACCAGCTGGCGCCGCCATCCACAGAGAAGCGCATGGTGTAGTGGTAGAGCCCATCGGCCACTTGGTAGCCAAACTGCGGCCAGCGCAGGTCGCCAATCCTAAACGACCACAACAAGTTGTTGCCTTGCTGGCGCTCAAAAGTCAGCGGCAGCCCGCTCCAACCGCCCTTGGCGTCTTGGACGGCATCGGTAAACAGCTGGGCCTTGACGGCTTTGGCGGCACTGGCGGCAGCCTCCTTGGTGGCGTAGGGCTGGTCGCTCAAGCCCGGAATCCACGCCTGCACTTCCACAAACGTCGCCAGCGGCATGCCCTCCATGCTGTCAAAGTAGTAGGCGGGGTCAACATTACCCTTGGCCTGCATGGACTTGGATACCAGGCGAAAGTCAAAGTCACCAGCCCAGCCGACCTGCAGCCCCTTGGCGGGCAAGACGGCAAAGCTGTAATTCTTGGAAAGGTTGCTGTCCCAGGCCGCGCAGCCGCTGCTGTCGGAGTTAGAGAACCACAGCTCCATCGCGGTTGCGCCTTGGGGGATGGGCACCAGCGGTTCCAGCACCGTGTTGTCTGCCCCGTTGGCTGAGAGCAGCGCGCCGCCGCCGCTTTGACCGCCGGGCAGAAAGCGCCAGCCGGCATAGAGGTTCCACGCACGCACGCCGCCCACCGTCAGCCGACATGCTGGCAGCCGTTGAGCCGCATAGACAATTCGGGCAATGCCCCCCTGCTGCAGCGGCCCGTCCTGGGCTTGAGAGCCATCGGCCTTGAAGCGCACTGCGATTGCCGCAGCCGGGGGCGCAACGGCAAAGGGGTAGTTGGCGCCGCCCTGGCTGTCCCAGGTTTTGCAGCCGTAGTAGTCGCTGTTCAAGAACCACAGCTCCAGCTTCTTGGCGGTCTCTGGCACCTGTAAGACCGGCTGCAGCGCGACACCGCTGCTGCTCAGCACCACCGTTTGCGCCGCGCCGTCGTCCCACTTTGCATAGGCCAAGGTGGACCACGCCGGCAAGCCGTACTTGGTCGCGCGGCACTGCGGCAGGCGCTGCAGGTCGTACACCAGCTTGAGGCGGCCGCCCGCAAAAATCGGCGCATTGTCGGTGGCGGCAGAGCCGTCGGCCAGAAAGCGCAGCACCGCCTCGTGGTCAATGGTGATGGGGGCCTGCAGCTCGGCGGCCGCGGAGACGGCCTGGCCGCGTCCCTGTTCAGGCGGCTGGTGATCCACCGCACAGCCAGTCAGCGCCACTACTACCCATAGCCACAGCACTTTGTGCCACACGTTGCCCTCGCTGCGCGGCGACGGGCGCCACGGCGGCCAAAAGGGTGCGCTCGCAGCCACCGCTGGTCAACCGGCGGGCTGTTGGCTTTGACATGCGCTTGTCATGACCGCCGGCCCCTGGCGGCGGAGCCAGAGCTTCGGTCATTTTTACAGCTGGTTGGGCGCATCCGAAGCGCCGTGCAGTTTCTCTACTATAACGATAGAGATGGTTGACAACGTGGGGCGGCGCCGCTAGGAGCCTGTCGGAGTAATGCCGTCGCCTACGGATAACTCCTTAAAACTATTGAATCAGTCGCAGCATCCGACAGGGTCCTAGGGCGATCGTCTTGCGAGCGCCCAGGCGGGCGAAATATTGGAATTCACTTCCAATATTTCTTGCCCGACTGAAAAAAACGCAAAATGGCACGGAGCCTGGCGGGGATTATCCCGACAGG
>CAIXGW010000153.1 GCA_903919145.1 uncultured Myxococcales bacterium | reverse complement strand
CCAGTCGATCGCCTTCGGTCCCGCGCACCACAACGACACCTCGCCCGGCAGCATCGTGCGCCAAGTGAAGTACTCCGCGCCGTCGGTCATCCTGGTCGTGCTTGAACTCTCCGCGTCGGCCCACAGTAGGCAGGTGCCGGCGTCGCGGCGGTAGGCCACTTGCTTGCCGTTGGTTCTGTATTCGCCGATGTTCATCTCGCCACCTCGTGCATGTCGTCAAAGTCCATGGTCTAAACCTCAAACTTAGCCTGCACGGCCATCTGTGCGGGCTCAAAAAGCGTCCCTTGCCGCATGCTAGAACAGCGAATGTTGGCGCGGGGGTTGCTCGGCAATCCGCAGGTTCGCGGCAGCCTGTGCCCAATAGCTCCGCTTCAACTCCGCTCCGACAAAGCGGCGACCCTCTTGCAGCGCCACATAGCCCTCGCTGCCGATGCCTGTAAACGGTGACAACACCAAATCACCCGGAGCGCTCCACAGTTTGACCGCGCGGCGAATTACCTCCAATTGCAACGGGCAGATGTGGCGTTCGTCTTTGTCTTCGCGAGCGCTTTCCTTTTGGAGCGTTTCGCTGGGGTTGATGTCTTGAACCAGCTTGCAGAACCCCTCAGTATCGGTGCCGTTCTCGACAGCCCAAACCGGTGAAGCGTAGCGCTGCCACAACTCGACAGGGAATTCCTCGTGAGTGTGCGCGATGGGGTCCGGGTTCGCGCCGGGCTTGCGCATCGTCACAAGGTAGTCAGGGATACCCTGGCGACTCATGCTACTGTCTTTGCGGATGGTCTTGTGCAGCAGTCCGAGCGCCTTGGTCCGTTGCATCGCTGTGACGGGGTCTTTCCAAATGCACACCTCGGAGTGGAAGATCCACCCGGCATCTTGAAACATCTTGATCAGCAACCCCCGAAAATCGGTCAGGCCGATGTAGCCGTCGCGCTCCTTGCTGGTTGGGATGTTCATGCAGTGAAAACTCAACAGCCGGCCCGGCTTGGTCACGCGCAGCAATTCCGGCACCAAGTACTGAAAGTGCGCATAGAATTCGCTGTGGGTCCGGCAATTGCCCATGTCGCGGTCGCTGGCCGAGTAGGTATAGAGGCTGGCGAACGGCGGAGAAAACACCGTGAACCCGACAGAATCGCTAGGGATGCTGCGCACAACATCAACGCAATCGCCAAGGTGCAGATTGAATCGCTCGCCGGTCGCCGTGTCGGTTGAGTAGTTGTCGCCGCCGCGCTTGGTCGGCGCATGAACGTCGCTAAACACGCTGGTATGCTGGACCATTTCATCGCTCATCTTGGAAGCCTCTTTGCCCTTGCGTTGCAGGTTGCGGAACACGGCCATCTCTGAATCACTGGTGACGATATGGCAGTTGACCTGGAGCGTTTGCCCGTAACGCCAGCACCGGCGAACGGCCTGATACCACTGCTCATAGCTGTGGGTAATGCCGACAAACGCCACGTTTGCGCAGTGCTGCCAGTTCATGCCGAAGCCTGCGATGCTCGGCTTGGTGATCAACACGCGGTATTTGCCCGAGCTGAACCCGAGCATCTTCTCGGCTTTCTTGTCGTCTGAATCGGCACCTGCAACTTGCACAGCCCCTTCGATTGCGTCTTCCAGCGCATCGCCTTCCGCGTTCAACTCGCACCAAACCAGCCACAGTTCAGAACTGCCGTTGACCATCGCTGCCACTTCGGCGACGCGCTTGCTGAGAGTGGCCTTGCGGGCTTGGCGTTGGTCGGCGAGGGTAAGCGCCTCGCTCGCAAACAACTGCCCGTCTGCGGTTATGCCGCTATCTACCGTGTGCAGGTGCATCTTCATTGGCGGAATAGCAAACCCGTCGTCGCTATAGCCCAGGTCGCTCGGCTTGCGCAGGTTGACCGCCCAACTGCACAACCACCGCCAGAAGTCCGTTTCCGCATGGCCCTTGAGCCGCCAAACCGACGTATCGCCGCCATCATGGCAGAAGTAGGTTGCGAGCATCTCGACGCGCGACATGACGCCAAGGAACTCCGCATGGTTGCCAAGCTCCACATGGTCATTGGGCGCAGGCGTCGCGGTACATGCGAGCTTGAACGGGGTACGGTTGAACGTGTCAATGATCTGCGTCCGAGTCTTGCCGTCGTAGGCTTTGATGATGCTCGATTCGTCCAGGACCACGCCAGCCAGCGCAGAGCAATCAAACTTGTGCAGGATCTCATAGTTCGCGATGGTGATGCCACTATGCAGTGTGCCGTCACGGCTGACCTTGGCGGCGATGCCAAAGCGCGCGGCCTCGGCCTCAGTCTGGTGGCCCACCGCAAGCGGAGTCAGGATCAGCACGTTGCCGTGTTG
>CAIXGW010000152.1 GCA_903919145.1 uncultured Myxococcales bacterium | reverse complement strand
GTTCCGGGTTCCGGAACGGACGTGGTCTGGGGTACGGAAAAAGACCCAGCAGTAGTAGCCAAGACCTGTGAACAAGAACCGGGTCTAGCCCGGATCGAATTAACGGTCTTGGGTACTAGTGCGACGCCAGCCTCCTAAAGCGCAGCGATGTCCGGCTCGCTGCGATAGACCACGTGCAAAGCCCGGGTAGTGTCCGGCGCTGCCACTTCGGCTCGACCGGCGCGCCGGGCCAAGCTGCAGGCCAGCGCCTCGACCACCAGCAGCCGCCGGGTCAGGGTGCGCAGCCCCGCATCCAGGTGGCCCAGGGCAATGTGGGCCTGCACGTCATTGGCCACCACGTCGCTGAGTTGGCGCAGTGCTTCGGCTGTGGCGCTGAAATTTCCGCGCGGCGCCAACGCCAAGCCGTCTTGAAGGGCCAGGACCGCCAGGCGCAGATCGGCCAAGCGCTCTGCATCGTGGCGGGCGCCGCGCCGCAGCAGGTCATGGCTGCGCTGATCGAGCTGATCGGCACATTCGGCGGTGCGCTGCGGCGCCAGGGTCGTTTGCGGCTGCGCCAGGGCCTGGGCCAGGCCTTCCAGGCGCGGCAGGATGTCGATCTCACTGCCTTCGGCCAGGGCGGCCGAGCGGCGCTGGCCTTCCAGGTGGGCGCGCTCGACGATGGCCAGCAGCCAAGCGTGGGCATCGGCTTGCTGTGGCTCAGCAGCCTGAAATTCGCTGCGCAATTGCCACCACTCGACGCTGGAAAGCGGCAGGCCAGGGGTCAGCTCAAAGGGCAAGGTCAGGCGCGGCGCCGGAGCGCCCTCTTGCAGCAGGGCGCGAATTTCCGGCTCGCGCTCCGGCCACGCTCCGGCGGCGGCGCGGGCGCGCTGATAGCCATCGCAGGCCAACAGCAGCGACACGTGAATTCCCAGCGGCGATCGATAAAACCGCAAAGGAAACAAACGACATGCCACGGGCTTGGCCGCCGAGCCGTGTTCGCGGTGGATGTCGCACAGCAGGTCTTGGCCCTGGGCCAGGCAGTGCTCGTCTTGGCCGCGGGCCATGCCCAGGTACTCTCGCCCGTCTCTGTGGACCGACTCCAGAATCTGCTCGGGGCCGATCGCCTCTCCGACGCCCAGGCGCAGGACGGCAGCCGCTTGCCCGTGCTGCGCAGGGCCCAGCCGGGTGCCAAAGGTCAGCTTGCGCACCCTAGCGGCGTCGGCGTCGGTCAAGGGCCCCAAGAAGGTCGCCCCACAGCAGGTGCCGGTGCCCTGGCAGGCGTGGCGCGGCGGATCGGCTCCGGTGAGCCACTCCAGCGGCTCCGCCTGGGCCGGCTGCAGCAGCTGCTTGGCAAAGCCGGTGCGCTCTGCCTGCAGGGCCACCCGCAGCTGCGCCCTCTTGCCCTGCAACAGGTACAGGCGGGCCAGCGCCGCCAGACGGGTGTGGATTTCCTCAGGTGTTTGGCGCAGCTGTCGGGCAAGGGTAGCCGGGGTCGCCCCGCCTGCCAGGGCCTGCAGCAGGCGCGCATCGGAGTCGCCGAGCTTGATCGCCCGCGCCAGCGCCGGGTCCACAGCGCGCCAACCGCCGCCACCGGCAGCCGCGGCGGGGTCGCGCTCCAGTCGAACGTCGCTGCGCAGGCGATACATGGCCAACGGCGGAGCCTAGGCTCGCGACTTGGAAGAGACGTCGATGCCGATGTCGGGGATCGAGAAGTCGTCTTCGCTAAGGGCCGGCGGCGCCTTGACCGAAGCCGAGCTCGATGGAATCAGACCCATCTTGGCCTTCAGCGCCATCAGGGCGTCGGACGGCCCCTTGTTCTGCTCAAGCTTCTTGAAGCGATCCTCCAGGCTGGCCCCAGAGATATCGGCAGCCAATTCGCCCGACGCCGCCGCTTCGGCCTCGATCTGCTCGACCTTCTCTGACATGCGGCCAAAGGCGTCAAAGGCCGAATTGTCGTTGAGGCCAGACATGGTGTTCTGGATGGTCTTTTGGGCTTCGGCGCGCTTGGAGCGGGCAATCAGCAGGTCCTTCTTGCGCTTGGCTTCATCGACCTTGCTGTTGAGCTGGACCAGGGCCTGGCGCAGGTGCTCGGCGGCGGCCTTCTGCTGGCCCCACTGCTCCTTCCACTGCTCGGCCAGCTGGGCCTCTTGCTGGTGGCGGGCCAGCGCCTCCTGGGCCAGGCCATCGTCTCCGGCCTGCACGGCCATCATCGCCTTGCGCTCCCACTCGGCCGCGGCCTGCTGGGCAGCGAGCATCTTGGCGTAGAGGCGCTTTTCGTCGGCAATGGCGACGGCCACCTGCTTTTTGGCCTCAATGAACTGATCGCGCATGTCGATCAGCAGCTGGTTGAGGATCTTCTCTGGATCTTCGGCGTTGGACACCATCGAATTGATGTTCGAGCGGAGCAGCAGGCCAATGCGGTCAAACAGGCTCATGGGAACGTCCTTTGCGCGTTGCGTGCGCGGCGTAGGTCTGACGTGGAAAAGGCCTTAGCTCTGCAGCAAGCGGCCAAATTCGTCGCGGTGCTCTTCTACCGCTAGGGTCAGGGTATCAACGGCGGCGAGGAACTCGTTCTGGTCGAGGTTCTCTGCCTGCATCACTTCCACGGCGACCACGGACCGGCCTTCCAAGGCATAGGCGCCCTGCAGCATCTCCGTGGCATTGAGCGTCAACAGTCGGCGCAGCATGGTCAATTCCACGGCTTGGGCGAGGTCTGCGGGCAGGTCGATCAGCTTGACGCGAAAGATCACCAGGGGCTCGTCGTGGTGGACCACGATCTGCGCGCCGCCCCAGCTGGAGTCGCGCAGGACCCAGGTACCGCTGCCGGGCTGGTCGTACTCAATACCACTGGTCAGGATGTAGCGCTCGATATCCTCGTGGGTTCGTGCCATGCGTCGCCTCCAGGGTCACCGCGCAGGATAGAGCGCGGAATTGCGTTGGGTTGGGTAGCCGCCGGCCTTGGCAAGGCTGCTAGGGCTGGCGTCCAGGGCAGCGAGTCTAGGGCGCCCTCGGGCGTTGTGCAACCGGGGCCGGGCGGCTACGCTGGGGAGCCGGCCAGCCTTAGCCAGCCAGAGGGAGAGACCAAGACAATGTGCAAGCCCTACCCCTTGTTGGCCCTGGTGATGGCGTTGGCGCAGCCGGCCTGTCAGCCCGCCCCTTCCTCCACCCCAGCCAACGGTGCCATGGACAAAGTTGGCACTGGCAAAGTTGCCACCGCCGCTGATCTGCTGCAGGGGGTTTTGGCTGAACACCAAGCCCTGGAGGCGGTATTCCTCAGCAGTCCGGCGGCCGCCAAGGCCCTGGGCGCGCTGAACGGCAAGCTGCAGCAGCAAGGCTACTTCCGCCGCGTCCCGACGCAGCCGGCGGTCGACAGCGCCGAGGCCAGCCTGCGCCAGCTGGCCACCGCCAAGTCGCTGCAGGTCCAGGCCCTGGTGGTGCAGCCCCCCGCCGTGCTTGCAACACCGGCGCCGGTCAAGCTGGCGGGGGGTCAGCGCTGGCAGCCTACGCTGGACGACCTGCGCGGCGTGCTGCAATTCCGCCTTGATCTGCAGGGCAGCCTGCGCGATGCCGCGGCCTTTGTCGACGCGCTCCCGGCCGACGTCGACCGGCTGGTGGTCATCACCGCGCGCGAAGCCCTGCCCGGCGGAGTGCGCTTGATGGGCGAGTTGTACTACGAAAAGCCACTGCCGCCGCCCGAGCTGACCCTGACCTGGCCGTCGCTGGCAGAGCGCTTGGCCACCGCCGGCTGGAAAGAGCTGGAGGGGCCAGCGCTACAGGCCAAGCTCCAAGCCGACCCCAAGCTCGCCGAATTCGCCAAGCAGGTCGACCTTGGCCACCAGCGCTTGCCCGACGTGCGCCGCACCTTGCAGATCACCGCCGATTTTCCGCGGTGGCTGCTGCGCTGGAAGTTCTTTGAGGACCGCGCCAAGGCGGCGTCGGCTGTCCAGGGGGCCCGGCTGCTTGGCCTGTAGGGCCCGCGGCGGGCCGATCACCAAAGCCGGTTCTTGCAGGATGGCTTTGGGTGTCGTTGCCACCCGGCTCTGCGACAGTTCTCTAAAACTGAATGAGAATGCCGCCCGTCCCCGGCGCGTGGTCTGGGGTGGTCGCCGTCGATCCCGGCGCC
>CAIXGW010000151.1 GCA_903919145.1 uncultured Myxococcales bacterium | reverse complement strand
GGGACCGGAGGGTCTGCTGGCTGGCGTAGCCTTGCGCGGATCGGGGAGATCAGCTTGAACTCACGTGAAATTTGGCGATTGACGGCGGGGATCGGCTGGCGTAGGCTCGTCGCTGGCGGCTGGGATGGTCTTGGTCGGGGGCAGCATGGCGCTGGCGGGGTGGTTCAATGGGCGGGTACCCGGTTTGCGCACCCTATGCATCCTGCCAGTTTTCAGCGATCTCTGCGTCGAGGTTGTTGTGCAGCATGCGCAGCGCCGCCTCTTGCACCCAACCCTTGGCCGTACGCGTCGCACCGCGGGGCGCTCGAGGGGCCGTTGCTGGGCGGCCGTGGGCAAAACGATCGGTAGGGGGCGGAGTTGCGTTGCTCATCTGCGGACCTTCGGCGCACGAAAGCGGCGTGCGCACGCGGATTTTCGCACGCCTGCGAGACAGTTTGAAGGGGTACGCGTCATCACTGCGTCGTGTTGAAAGTATCGGCATGTGCAAATTTTCAACACATCGCCCTGTTGAGTCGGGCGTGAGAGCGAAGCGATCTTGCGTACTTTGCGGGGCTTGGTCTTGGCACGGAAAGTGCTACACTCTGGTCAGCCGGCACAGTTCGTCCACCGGCACCATCGAGCGGAGGTCGTCATGAAGTGTGCAGCCATCAAGACTGTCAGTAGCATCATTTTCACCATGGGAATCATGGTCTTGGCCGTCGGCTGCGGTGCCGACAACAGCGGTGCCGCCGCCACAACCGACAGCAGTGGCACAGACACGGGCGTCATCGTCGACAAGGATGCGCAGGACGCTGGAGTCGATGCTGTCGCCGATACGTCCCCGAATGATGTTTCAGATACTGGGGTTGCAGACGTTGTCGCGACGGACGTTGCGCCGGGCGACACGGTTGATGGCGGCACTGCGGGCGCGGACACGGCTGACGCGGACACGGCTGACGCGAACACGGCTGACGCGAACACGGCTGACGCGGACTCGGCGGGCGTGGACACCGCGCCGCAAGACACCGCAGATGCGAGCCCGTCGTGCGCGGCGGCCCAGCCCGGCGGCAAGTGCAGCGCGGACGGCGAAAAGTGCGAGATCGGTCAGGAATGCTGCTGCGGCAAATGCCACCCGTCGATGGTGTGCAGTTGCGCGGGCGGCACGTGGGTTTGCTACTACACCGACGCCTGCATGATGCCCGGCTGCAGTTGCACCGACAACAGCGGCTGCGCTGCGACCGAGTACTGCAACAAGGCGTACGGCCAGTGCGGCGGCTCAGGTGTCTGTCAAGACAAGGGGCTCGGCATGATGTGCACCAAGGAGTACATGCCCGTGTGCGGCTGTGACGGCCAGACCTACGGCAACGCCTGCGAGGCGCAGAAAGCCGGCGCTTCCATCGCTGCATTTGGCACTTGCGGTACGCCGGCCGGCTGCGACATCGCCAGCCAGACGGGCTGCACGATGGACGAGTACTGCAACGGCGGCGTCGGCGTCTGTGCGGGCAAGGGCAAATGCGAAGTGAAACCGCAGATGTGCGACGCGATGTACGCCCCCGTGTGCGGCTGCGACGGCAAGACCTACGGCAACGCGTGCGGCGCGGCCTCGCTGGGTGCTACGGTCGCCAAGACGGGCGAATGCCCTGTGATCCCGAGCAACTGTGACGTGGCGACGCAGGCCGGCTGCGCGGCGGGGCAGTACTGCAAGTCCAGCGCCGGCCTGTGCTACGGTCCCGGTGCGTGCGAGGCCAAGCCGCAGATGTGCAACAACATGTATAGCCCCGTATGTGGCTGCAACGGCAAGACTTTTGGCAACGACTGCGAGGCGGCCAGCACCGGCCAGAACGTGCTCGCCAAGGGCGAATGCGTGACCGGCCCGCAGCTCAAGTGGTTCGCGACCTGCGGGGATGTGGTGTGCAAAGGCTATCAAAGCAAGGGCTTGCCGCTATGCAACGCAGGCCAGGTCGAGGGCGGTGGCTGCGATTACGCGGGTCAACTCTGCGATCCGCAAGATGGTTGCAACGCGCTGCGGGCCTGTGCCGACAAGGACCCCAAGCAGATGGGCGGCTGCCCGATCTCGAAGGCGGCGTACAAGCAGGGGATTCAGTTTGTCGATCGCAAGGAAGCCAAGGACCTGGCCGACCGCCTGCTCGCGATGAAGCTCGCGACCTACCAGTACAAAGCGCAAGGTCTGCAGGGCAAGCGGCACCTCGGCTTTATCATCGACGATGATCCCAAGAGCCCAGCGGTCGACGGACAGCGCGACATGGTCGATCTGTATGGCTATCTGTCGATGGCGGTCGCGACGCTGCAGACGCAGCAGCAGCAGATGCAGGCCCAGCAACAGCAGATGCAGACCCAGCAGCAGCAGATTCAGCAGCTGCAAAGCCAAGTCGAGAAGCTGAGTTCGACGTGCGCGCCGATGTCGCGATAGGGGGAGGCCATGACGCTTGCGCAAGCCAAACTGACAGCGGCCGAGTACCTGACGTGGGAGGCCGAGCAGCCGTGCAGGTCTGCGCGCGGCGTATCGAGGTAATAATTCACCTGATCCAGCGTCGTCGCGTGCGGATCGATGCGGTCCAGCGCCGATCGCACCACGTCGTGCGCCGCCTCATCAACGAGCAGCAGCTTGAGCTCTATTTCTG
>CAIXGW010000150.1 GCA_903919145.1 uncultured Myxococcales bacterium | reverse complement strand
GTCGGCAACAAGGTCAATAGCGGCCACAACTCGAGCTTCGTGCAGGACTGCCCTGATATCTCAACAGCCTTTGACGGCGGCGGGGTGACCTTTGGCGGCCTGAACAAGCCGCGCGAGAAGTTCGACTCGCCGCCCCCCCACGAATTCAGCGGCTTCGTCGGCGACATCATCGGCACCATGGCGCCCTTCTTGGGTGACTTCCAGGCCGGGCCACTCAAGGGCGACTGGTGCCAGAACCACGGCATGACGCCACTGGGCAAGACGCTCCTGCTCGAGATGATGAAGCGCGGCATCCTGATTGACGTGGCTCACCTGCCCCGGCGCGCACTGGTAGACGCCTACAAGCTGCTTGAGGCTAACGACTACCCGGCGACCAAGACCCACGGCGACGGCAACCAGGGCCGAATTCACGCCCTTGGAGGGCTGATCGGCGGCAACATCGACCGTTGCGCCAATCCGTACAAGCCGGGCCAGCTCTTTGCTGCCTTCAAGAAGCTGGTCGCCGAGGCCGTGGGCAAGGGCGCCTACCCGGCCGAGGCGCTGAGCTTTGACCTCAACGGCTTCGCCGGCAACCCCGGGCCGCGCTTCGGGCCCGACAAAGTCTGCGGCGGCGAGCAGGCCAACCCGGTGACCTACCCCTTCACGTCGGTTGACGGCAACGTCACCTTCCAGCAGCCGAAGCTGGGCTCGCGCCAGGTGGATTTCAACCAGGAGGGCATGATCCACGTCGGCCTGCTGCCAGAGCTGATCGAGGATGCCCGCCGCGACGGGACCACGGTCGCCGACCTTGAGCCGCTGTTCCGCTCCGCCGAGGCCTACGTCCGGATGTGGGAGAAGGCCGAGGCCCGGGCCGCAGCGCTGCAGCCGTAGCCTGGTTGGTGCGGCCTGAAGCAGCAGCAGAAGCGGTCCTGGCGGAGCTGGCCGGGATCGAACGGCGCAGCCCCCAATGACCGCGGCGCCAGCCCTGTGCTATCGTCGCGCCCCTTGGGGCTGGCCAGCCCGCCAGGAATCCGCGCATGTCCAGTAAATTCTACGTCACGACGCCGATCTACTACGTCAACGACAAGCCGCACATTGGTCACGCCTACTGCACAGTGTTGGCCGATGTGGCTCAGCGCTGGCAGCGGCTGCTGGGCCGCGAGGCCTACTTTCTGACCGGGACCGACGAGCACGGCCAGAAAGTCCAGGAAGCGGCGGAAATGCGCGGCATCTCGCCCCAGGCCCACTGCGACGAATTGCACCTGGCCTTCAAAAAGCTTTGGCCAGAGCTGCACTGCGCGCCCGACCAGTTCATCCGCACCACGGAGCCGCGCCACCAAGCCGTGGTGCAGTCGGCGCTGCAGCGCTTGCACGACCGCGGGCTGATTGTGCCGCGGGCCTTTGAGGGCTGGTATTGCGTGCCCGACGAGCGGTTCTGGACGGAGAAAGAGATCACCGACGGCGCTTGCCCCGGCTGTGGTCGGCCGGTGGTGCGCCTGCAAGAGAAGAACTGGTTTTTCTTGATGAGCCGCTACCAGCAGCAGCTGATCGACGCCATTCGCAGCGGCCGCGTGCAGATCGTGCCGGCCAGCCGCGCCAATGAAGTGCTTGGCTTTTTGGAGAAGCCGCTGCAGGACCTGTGCATCTCGCGGCCCAAGTCGCGGCTGTCTTGGGGCATAGAGCTGCCGTTTGACACCGAGTTTGTGACCTACGTGTGGTTTGATGCCTTGCTCAACTATGCTTCTGCCATAGGTTTTCTTGATGCAGCGCCGCCTGCGGATGCGCAGTGGCCAGAGCCGGCCCTGAGCGGGGCCGACAACTTTGCCCGCTGGTGGCCGGCCGTGACCCACATGCTCGGCAAGGACATTTTGACCACCCACAGCGTCTACTGGCCGGCCATGCTGATGGGCCTGGCTGAGGCCTTTGACCAGCCCGCCGACGCCTGGCTGCCTTGCCGGCTGGTGATCACCGGCTGGTGGCTCAAAGACGACAGCAAGATGTCCAAGTCGCTGGGCAACGTGGTCAGCCCGTTGTCGCTGAAAGACAAGTACGGGCCAGAGGTTCTGCGGTTCTTCCTGATGCGCGAGATGGCGGTGGGCCAAGACGCCAACTTCAGCGAAGAGGCCGTGGTGCGCCGCAACAACGCCGACCTGGCCAACGACCTGGGCAATTTGCTGCAGCGGGCGACGGCGCTGGCCAAAAAGTACTGCGAGGGCAGGGTGCCGGCTGCTACCTGGGCCGAGATGCGGCCCAATGCCTACCACAGCCAGTTCATTGCCCGCCGCCTGCTGGGGACGTTGGCCGACGAGGCCAAGTCGGCGCTGCCCCTTGACCTGCTGGAGAAGATCGGCCAGATAGAGCCCGTGGCTGAAACCATTGAAGGGTTCCGCTTTCACAAGACCATTGCCGATGTGATGGTCTACGTAGCCCAGCTCAATGCCTCGATCTCGCAGGACAAACCTTTTGAGATAGCCAAGACGGATCTGGCCGGGGCCCAGTCGGTCATCTACGCCGTGCTAGACGGCCTGCGGACCGTGGCCCACCTGCTGCGGGCAGTGCTGCCGGACTCCAGTGCAGAAATCCTAAGGCGCTTGGGCAGCCAG
This sequence comes from uncultured Myxococcales bacterium, assembly GCA_903919145.1. Taxonomy (GTDB): domain Bacteria; phylum Myxococcota_A; class UBA9042; order UBA9042; family UBA9042; genus SXRM01. Next base: position 21,225 of record CAIXGW010000150.1, on the reverse strand, counting down.
GGCGAGGTGCTGACCCTGGCCGAGCTGCGGCCGTTTTCTCTGCCCGCCGGGCGCGAATTGGTCGAGGGGCCACCGCTGTTTCCCAAGCACGAGTTCAAGGCCGAAGAAGCCGAGGCTGCGCCTGCCGCCGCGCCGGGGACCGCTGGGCCAGACCAAGACGCCGGCTTGGCCGCCATTGGCATTGAGCAATTTGCCGCCATCGAGCTCAAGGTGGGCTTGGTCACCCACGCCGAGCCGGTGCCCAAGTCCAGCAAGCTGCTGCGCCTGCTCATCGACCTGGGCCAAGGGCAGCCGCGGCAGATCCTGTCTGGCATCGCCGAGTCTTTCTCTCCAGAACAACTGATAGGCCAGCAGGTGCTGGTGCTGGCCAACCTGGCGCCGCGCAAGATGATGGGCATGGAGTCGCGCGGCATGGTGTTGGTGGCAGAAGACGCCGACGGCAAGCGGGTCCTGGTCCAGCCGGCAAAGGTTGTGCCCCCGGGCGGCGGCGTGCGCTAGGGCTTTGGCACCCGCAGATCGGCGCAGACCTGGTGCGGGGCTGGACTCGAACCCCCATCGACAACCTTGGCGACGCCCACGGCAGGGCAGGGGCGACCAAAGAGTCCTTGTTGAAAGAGCCCTTGGGCAGGAGTTCAGCGTTGGCAGGATTCTTGGCTAGCTTGTGCCGCGCCGCTGGGGCCTCTGCCCTGGTAGCCGTTTTTGCGGTTCCTGCTCCTTCGGCTGCCGCCGCTGCTGCTGCCCCGGCCCGCACCGGCAAAGGGGTTTTGGCCAAGCCAAAGCAGAAGGGCACAGCCGCCTTCAAGGTTCGCAGCACCTCTGCAGCCAGGCCCAAGAGCTGGGCCGCCAAGGACTGCGCCTGGCGCGACAGCGACGTCAACACCAGCCGCATGGCTGATCTGATGAAAGCCAAGGGATTTAGCGCGCCCGATGGCTTTGCCGCCTTTGTGGCCGTCATCGAGCTCAAGTCCAACACCAAGGATGCGCCGATCGCCCGGATGGTCACCTATGACTGGCAGGGCACTTCAGACCGGGTGTCGGGCTGGAATCCTGCTTCCACGGTCAAGATTTTCAGCGCGGTGTCGGCCATTGAGCTGATGCGCCGCCAGGGCTTTCCCAAGGGCGCCGACGTGGTGGTGACGACTTCGGCGGGCGAGCGCAGCTACCCCTTTACCAAGCTGCTGTCTGAGTCGCTGTGGGCTAGCGACAACCTGGCCCACGACCGGCTGACGCTGCTGGCGGGCTTTGACGATTTGCACGACAGCCGCGGCACCCTGGCGCGCGCCGGACTGCAGCACTCAGCAGTGATGCGGGCTTATCAAGGCAAAGACTGGGAAGCTCAGGGCTTTGATCGCTCCTTTCGCGACAGCCCGGCGCTGACCCTGCGCACCCGCCAGCGCACGGTGGTGGTGCCGGCCCGTCAAGGCGGGGCCAAGGTCGACTGTGGCGGGGCGGCCTGTACCAGCCTGCAAGAGCTGTCGAAATTCATGTGCGTGACCATGCTGCACGAGCACCTGCCGGCGGCCCGCCAGCTGCCGATCGCTACCAAGCAAGACGGCTATCTGCTCAACGTGCTGCGAGAGGCCCTGCGGCGCAAGCGCGACCACAAGCGCGACCAGGTGTGGGAGGCCTTGGCGGCGGCCTTTCCCGCCCGCAGCCTGGGCGGCTATCCCCTCTACAAGAAGGGCGGCTTCTCTGAAGACTGGGTCAGCGACAGCTACTTCATCGTCGGCCGCGGCTCCAAGCGCTACTTGCTGTCGCTGGCGGGCCACGGCGGCTGGAACGCGCTGGACGGGGCGGGCCGGATCCTGGCAGGCCTGCTCAAGTCGGGCGCTTTTGACCCCAAGCCCCAGGCCAAACCCCCCAAGCCCCAGGCCAAGCCCATTGCCAAGCCCGTCGCCAAGCCCACACCCAAAGCTGCCGCCTCGCCGGCCCCCAAGAGAGGCACCGTCCGATGACCCAGCCCGCCAAAGACCTGCTCCTCTCCAGCGGTTTTCTCGCCTTTGCCCGTCATGCCGGTGTGCTGCAGGCGTTTGAGCAGACCGCCACGCCCGTTGCGGCGCTGTGCGGCACATCGTCTGGCGCGCTGGTTGGTGCGCTGTGGGCGGCTGGCCTGCGCGGAGACAAGCTGGTGGATCTCCTGCAGTCCCACCCGCCGTGGCGGCTGCTGCGGCCCAGCGCGGCGCCGTGGCGCGGCCTGTTTGCCATGACGGCGCTGCGGCAGTTCTTGGCCCCCCACCTGCCTGAGCAATTTGAGGACCTGGCGCTGCCGCTGGCGGTGGGCGTGGTGGCCGGCAAGCGTCATCAATTGATCAGCAGCGGCCCGCTGTTGCCTGCGGTGCTCGCCTCCTGCGCCATGCCCTACGTGTTTGAGCCGGTGCGGGTGGGCCAGCAGTGGTGCCAAGACGGCGGTGCCGCCGACCGCATGGGGCTGGATGCTTGGCGGCAGTGGCGGCCTGGGCGGCAGGCCTGGGCTCACCAAGTGGCGCGCACCGCTGGAGTGGATGTCCTGGCCGACACCAGCGGGGTGACCCTGATCCAAACCCCTCGATCGGGGGCCAGCTTTGTGTCGCTGGGCGATTTTCCGGCCCAGGTCGCTCAGGCGCGGACGCTGGCGCTGGCGGTGCTGCAGAAGGGCTAGCGGTCCAGGGCACTACTCGGGCGAGTTGAGCTCGTTGAGCAGGAGTTCCAGATTGCTGACAATGACTTCTCTGCCCTGAAAATTGGCGATGCCCTCCTCCTCAAAGCTGCGCACGGCGCGGGCCACGGTCTCTGGCCTGGTGCCAATCATCGCGGCAATGTCCTGGCGAGACAACGGCAATTCAATGCGCGTGCCGCCACTGCCCAGCGCCTGACCAAAACGCTCGCGCAGCATCAGCAGCAGGTGGGCCAAGCGAGCGCGGACGGGCAGGGCAGCGGCGTGCAGCTTGGCCTCTTCCGCCTCCTCCAGGTCGCGGGCCATGTGCTTAAGAAAATACATTCCAACTAGTGGGTTATGGTCCAGCAGCCGCCGAACTGCCGCCCGGTCGACAAAGCACACCCGGCTGACTTGCAGGGCATCGGCGCTGGCGCGGTAGGGCTCGCCGGCAAAAAAGGCGCGGTAGCCCAAGGTATCGCCGGTGTGGGCCATGCGCACAATGACTGAGCGGCCCGAAGCGTCGGTCTTGCGCACCGCCACCGTCCCTTCCTCGACGCAGTAGACGCCCAGGCAGGGGTTGCCCTGGTAGAAAATCGTCTGGCCAGGCTGGTAGGTATTGCAGATCTTGACCTGGTTGAGCAGATCGAGGTCGTCGCCCTCTAGCACGCACCACTCATTGCGGGTGCGGCCCAGACAGGTGTGGCAGCTGGTGCCCTTTGCAGTCGTGGTTTTTAGCGCCATGGCGGCTCTACCTCCGGGCCAGGACCGCACGCAAGTAGCAGTGCGGCGCGGGGGTTTGGGCTGCCGGCAGGCCGCCCGGCCCTCGCCCCGCCATGGTAACAAAGCGAAGTTGAAGCACCAGCCCTGCGCGGGGCCAATCGCCACCGGACTGCCACCACTGCGTCACACTGGCCTTGGCGGCCCTGGGCCGCGCCGCCGCTGGGAGCGCAGAGGCCTGTTGCCAGCGCCCTGGCCGCACCTCATGATCGCTGCCACAGGGGTGCTGAGCCAACGCCCCCTGTGCCAGCGGAGGTACCTGTGAGCGAACCCAAGCGTCCAGTCTACCGACCGGGCTGGACCAACCCGCCGCGTCCCGGCGATCGCGCGGCGCCGCTGGAACCAGTGGAGCGCGGTGACCAGCGCCTGGCCCAGGCGCTGGCGGCTGATCGCGCGGACGCCGGATTCCGCGAGGCAGAGAACTGCCCAGAATGTCTAGCACAGCGCCAGACCACGGCCGACCCAGAGGCCCTGTGCGACGAACACCTGGGCCGGGTGCTGGGGATCCACGGCGGCTGGGCTTTGGGGGCACCCGGACGCAAGATCGTATGAATCCAAGGACATGCTGCTGGGGCCTCAGCGGCGGCCGGCCGCGCGCCCATTGGCAGCCCACCGCAACGCTTCTTTGCACAGATCGCCCACGGCTTGTGTCGAATTGCTCTAGTCGAGGTCGGGGCTGTGCGCTACTCTCTGAGCCCCTCGCTGCTGGCCGGTCGCGCCAGCGCTGTCGGCCCGGACCATCCATGCATCAAAAAATTTCAGTCTTTGCCCAGGTTTTCCTCGCCACGGCGGGGCTTGCTCTTGGTGCGACCCAGGCCCAAGGCCAGGCCCAGCCGGCTCCGGTCGTCGATGCGCCGGCGGCGGCGACCCCTGCGGCGCCAGAGGCAGGCGCCGCCGCGCCGCCAGCGGCAGCTCCCGCTGTGGAAGCCGCAGCTGCTGCGACGCCTGAGGCTGCGCAGGCGACCCCAGCCGCGCCCGCCGCCGTGGTGGCCAAGCCTGCCGCCGCCAGCTCAGGAGCCAGTGCCAGCTCAGCGGCCAGTGCAGCAGCTCGCAAGCCCACGGTCTCGGCCGCTGCGGCTTCAGCTCTGCCCAGCGGCGGCTCGGCCTTTGGCGGTTCTTTTGTAACGCTGCGCAATGTCGCCACCGCCCTGTCAGTGGTCAAGGACGGCGAGCCGACTTACAACCCCTACTACGGCCTTGTGCTGTCTCTTGCGCCCAACTGGAATGTGGCCAAGAAGTTCTATGTCCGCGGCAATCTAAGTCTTTCTCGTGAATTGACCCACGAAGACTGGACCACCTACTCCGGCGAGACCATGCTGTCGGACACCAACCTGACCGCTGGCTGGCGCGCCATCCGCTTTGAGTCGATTGGCCTGAGCGCCGCCGTCGAAGCTTCCGTCAACCTGCCGACCAGCAAGGCTGCTCAGGCCCGCACCCTGCAGGCCGGCACCGGCCTGGGCCTGACCGCCGTGTGGGCCGCCGGCAATTTTGCCGTGATTGGCATCGCCCGCGCGGCCTATCAGTGGCACCGCTACAGCACCGGCGAGACCGAGACCCCGTGGGTAGCCGGCTGCAGCAGCACTGCCATTGGCTGCGACCCCTACATCAACACTGGGCTGCGCAACCCAGAATGGCGCATCAGCAACTTTGGCGTCATTGCCTGGTCGCCCCTGTCTTGGCTCGGCATCAACGTGCAGGGCGGCGTCATCAGCGACCTGCTCTACGACATGACGCCCTCCAAGGCCCGCTTCGCCGGGGTGATTCCTGCCGCGGCGGATAGCGTCAACTACAGAGAACTGATGGTCTATGGCATCTCCGCCGAGTTCCGCCCCCACCAAGCGCTGACCGTGGCCCTTGGCACCGAGACCGTCAATCCCCAGCTCGCCGCCGATTCGACCTATCGCGCGCCTTTCTTCAATAGGTTCACGACCTTGTTTGTTGACCTGCAAATTGCGCCAGACAAGCTGTTCTAGCTGTCTTGGCACCGCTGGTACTGCGATTCTCTGGCGTTCATGCAACCAATCGCCCGCCCCTGGCTCTGTAGTGGAGCCCAACATCCGCTGACGCGGACTACCTGAGGTCCCATGTCCAAGTTGTTCCGCTTCTGGATAGCCCTGCTCGCGTTTGTGGCGCTTGGCTGTGCTGAGGAGCGCGCGCCCATCGATCGCACCCAGCCCAACAGCATCAAGAAGGCCTATTTTGCCGGTGAGTGGTACTACCAGCGCACCGTCGTAGATGTTCCGGCGTCTTCTGGCTTCACTTTCGTTGGCAATTCCGGCGAGATGGAGAAGATCAAGTTTGACCTGCAGGAAGGCTTCCTGTACGTGCGCCGCACCACCGAGTTCATCAAGAACGCCGATGACAAGAACGCCAAGGGCAACAAGTTCTCTGGCGAAGTGGTGGGCGCGTTCCGGGTGTTGTCGCACTTTGACATTCGCCACGCCTACAACTCGACCACCGGCGAGGAAATGAACGTCCTGGAAGAGAACAGCTTTGACCGCCCGTGGTATGAGCGAGAGTACGTCCGGGTCGACTGGTCCAACAACCTTGTGCACAACATGGACATGGACTTTGAGCGCGCCAGCATTGAGGGAGTGCCGTACTACCCGCAGGACACGGCGGCCGATGGCAGCAAGAACCCCGACGCGCCGCACTTTGAGACTGACGGTTCCTACTTTGACATCACCAGCAAGATCTTTGCCCGCGCCGGCACCACCTACTACGAAGGGTATGGCGAGATCCCGCTGTGCTGGCTGCTTGGCAACGAGTTTGTCGAGTGCGGCCCCGGCGAATACGGCATCCGCCACTCTTTCAAGAAGCTGGACCCCAAGCGCCAGTATGTGGCCAAGCCGTACAAGGGTGCAGAGACCGACATGTTTGGTTTCTTCTGGTCTGAGCGTTTGGGCTACGACGCCAAAGACGGCATCAAGTTTGCCCACAAAGAGCGCTACCTGTCTCGCCACAACATCTGGCAGAACTGGACCGATGGCAACGGCAAAGAGATTGCTGAGAAAGACCGCAAGGTTCGGCCAATCGTCTACCACGTCAACGCCGACTTTCCAGACGACCTGAAGCCCACCGCGCGCAAGGTGGCCGGCCAGTGGAACAAGGTGTTCAAAGAGGTCGTGCAGGTCTCGGGCAATCCGTACCAGGGCGACATGTTTATCCTGTGCGAGAACAACCCGGTCAAGGCCGGCGACCCTGTGCAGTGTGGCAAGGCCGGCGACGCTCCGCGCTTGGGCGACATCCGCTACTCGTTTATGGCCTACGTCTCCAAGTACATGACCTACGGCCTCTTGGGCCTTGGGCCGTCTAACAAGGACCCGGACACCGGCGAGATCCTCAGCGGTATGGCCTACCTGTACCACCACAACAACGTGGCGGCGTATCGCACCCAGGAAATGGTCGAGCTGCTCAACGGCACCCGCGACCCAACCAAGTTTATCTCTGGCACCGACGTGACCGACTGGGTCGAGCAGTTCAAGACGGGCCAGGCGCGCTTTCAGCCGTCCTCGCTGGAGGACGCCAGCAAGATGGTCGAGCGCCTGACCGAGCGCGAAGAAGCCAAGTACTGGGAAGACCGCCGGGTGCCCGTCACGGAAGCCGATGAAAAGGCGCAGGCCTCAAAGGGTTTTGACACCTGGGTCCAGCCGCACCTGGACACCTTGTTCAACGCCGGTATCCGCAACGGCCAGGCCTTCCAGAGCGATGCCATCCTCAAGCAGTTTGAGGGCACCCCGCTAGAGAAGATGCTGATGAGCCCAGAGCTGAAGATGGCCGCCGGCCTGCCGCCCAATGCCCAGGTCGACGAGAAGATGCTCAGCGAGGCTTCGCCATTGCGTAAGAATTTCGCCAAGTTCTTGGGTGATCGCTCCAAGTTGCGCGAAGAGTACGCCGCCGAGCACGACTGCATGTACCTGGCCGACATGGCCGACGACGCGATGATGGGCCTGGCCAAAGACCTCAAAGACAAGAAGCCAGAAGAAGTCTACGCCATCATCAAAGACAGCCTGTACACCGCGGTGTTTGCTCATGAAGTCGGCCACTCGCTGGGCCTGATGCACAACTTTGGCGGCTCGGACGACGTGGTCAACTACTTTGACGACTACTGGAAGCTGCGCACGGCCGACGGCAGCGTCAAGCCGCGGCTCATCGACCCGATGACCGACGCCGAGCGCGATGGCAAGATCTACAACTACGGCTATAGCTCGATCATGGACTACGCCGGTCGCTACACCATTGACGGCGGCGGCGTGGGCAAGTACGACCGTGCGGCGATGCTGTTTGGCTACGCCAACAAAGTCGAAGTGTTTCTTGATGCCGGCGCCAAGGCCAATGAAGGCATCTGGAAAGACTGGTTTGAAGGTCGCGGCGAGATCCTGAAATTCTGGTCCTTTGGCCCGGAGATCTGGCACTACACCCGCGTCTATGGCCTGCTCAAAGACAAGCTGTGGCAGTCTGACAACCGCGTGCTGGTCGATGCCTCTACGCTGAACGCCGACCTGTCCAAGGCCAAGACTGAAGAGGGAGACAAGATCCGCGTGCCGTACATCTACTGCTCGCACGGCCGCAGCGACCTGTCTGACAGCTGCCTGACCCGCGATTTTGGCGCCGATTCCTACGAGCGCATGAAGAACTACCTCGACGAGTGGGACACCTGGTACATCACCCGCGCCTTCACCCGCGGCTCGGTGGGCGTCAACAACTGGAACTACGCCAGCCGCTGGTATGGCCGGCTGTACCAGAAGATCAAGCAGTGGCACGACATGTACGGCCTGTACGCGGCGCTGCTGCCGCAGTTCTACACCCCGGCGATCATGAAGAAGTTCTTCACCGACCCCTCCAGCGGCTGGGGCGGCGAGACGTGGGCCGTGCAGAATGGCTTCAACTACCTGATGCAGACCATCTTGATGCCAGACATTGGCAACTACGGCCAGGTGACCCAGCCCGACGGCACCAAGCTCTACAAGATCGGCAGCGGCACGGTGAACTTGGGCGTCGACCAGGCCCGCTACTACTCGACCAACTGGAGCTTTAGCGGCCAGGGCGGCAAAGAGTGCGGCTACTTCTGGACCGAGTGCCTGGACCACATCGGCTTCTATGTAGACAAGGTGATGGCCATCGAGGCGCTCAGCGACTCGCAGACCAACTTTGTGGCGCGCGCCAATCCGATTGACATTCGCGAGTGGCAGGTCGGCTACTACAACACCTTCAGCGAGAGCATCCGCAAGGTTCACGCGGCCGTGCAGTCAGGAGACTGGAGCCGGGTGGGTCCATACCTAGAGAACGGCAAGCTCAAGTGGCCCAACTACGCTGGCGCGCTGACCGATGTCCACCAAAATGCCGTGGACCCGGCCGCTGATTTTACGGTTCAGCTGTACTTTGCCTTGTTGGGTAACGCCCGGTTTATCAACACCTTTGACCGCCACTTTGCCGACGAGTCGATGATCTGGATCCTGGGCACCGGCAAGGGCCCGCAGTTGGCCCCAGACAAGATGGTCACCTTTACCGATCCCGACACGGGCCTGACCTATGCCGCCCTGGACCTGGCCGACGAAGCTGGTGGCGCCAATGGCAAGACCCCGCTGCCCAACGCCGCCGGCGAGGCGATGATCCGCCATGCCAACCTGCTGCTGGCCCGCTCTACGGCTTGCGATTTGAGCGATGCCACAACCGCGACGGTCGACAACTGCCTGCTGCCCAAGGCTGACCCCGCCGCTCTTGGCGAGATGCGCAAGTACGTCCAGCTGCTGCGCGCCGTGGTCGATATGACCGCCGTCATCCACTACAACAGCGCACTCAATCCGTAGGCTTTGCCGCCGCTCCAGGCCAGTCTGCTGAATTTCGCAGTTGCGCTGGGGCCCTGCTTTCGCTAGCTTCCAAGCTGTTGCCGCTGTCCTCGCCCCGTGGCTGGTCGGCGGCGGCAGCCTTGGAGGATGCCATGCGAGAGGGTAGCGGAGCCGCAGTGACGTGGGCGCGATGGAATTGGCTTGCGGCCGCGTGGGCCCTGGCGGCGTTGTCGGCCTGCAGCGATTCTGGCGCGGCCGGCAGTGGTGCTGCAGATGCTGCTAAAACTACAGCAGATTCTATGGTAGCAGCCGGCCAGGATAGCGCGGGCGGCGACTCGTCCAGTGCTGTTGCAGATAGCGCAGGGGCCGACGGCCAGGGCAGCGACGCCAAGGGGCTCGACGCGTCCGATGGCGGCAGCGCCGATGCCGGCAAGGCCGAAGTTGCCGCGGCCGATGTCAAAGAGATCGAGACGCCCAAGGTGGTCTGCGGTGATAAATTCTGCGGGGTTGGCGAGACCTGCGCCACCTGCGACTACGACTGCGGCCAGTGCGAGGTCAGCTGCGGCGACAGCCTGTGCGTGCCCGGCGAGACCTGCACCAGCTGCCCTGCCGACTGCGGCAAGTGCGGCAGCGAGTGCGGCAACGGCTCCTGCGAGCCCGGAGAGAACTGCGGCGCCTGCCCTGGCGACTGCGGAGTTTGTGGTCCCAACTGCGGAGACAAGGCGTGCGGCAGCGACGAGAACTGCGACACCTGCCCCATGGACTGCGGCAAGTGCTTTGAGGGCGACTGCGACCCCTTTACCTCCAAGCCGTGCAAGCCGCAGGACCAGTGCTTCCCCTACAGCGGCGGCGACCTGGTCTGCATTGCCGCGGGCACCAAGAGCAAGGGAGAGGCCTGCAAAGCCCTGGTCGACTGCCAGAAAGGCTTGCTGTGCATCAATTCGACCTGCAACGTCATCTGCGACGCCTCTGGCAAGACCGCCAATGGCTGCCCGGCAGGCGGCAATTGCGTGGCAGTGGGCCAGGTTGGCAAGCCCAGCGCAGACGTAGGGGTGTGCTTGTAGGGCCCAGGCGCTGGCCTTTGAGCGACCCAGCCATCACAGAACATCACCGGCGGGGAACAATTACTGGGTGGATTGGGTTGCACCACCCCTGGGGCCCGCGTACTTTGAGGGGGTAGCCAGCAGCCGCGCTTCCCCTGGGAGGCGCGAAGGCAACGAGGTCGCCGATGACCCAGGTCCAGCGAATCAAGCGGCGCGCGGCAGTGTGGGGAGCTTCCCTGCTGGTCGGCGCCGTGGCTGTGGCAGCGGTCGTGTGGGTCAACCAGCAGCCGGTGCCACCCGGACCGGTGGCTATGGCAGCTGCGCCAGCCGTCGTCGCGCCGCTGCGGCAATTGGCGTTCAATCCGGCCAAGGCGATGCACCTGGTGGCCACGGTGCGCTGGGGGCAGCCGACGGCGCTGCCTGTGGCCGACCAGCGGTTGCCAGACAAGCTGAGCTGGGACGGCTACTTGGCTCTGGACTGCGGCGAGATCCGCAAGGTAGAGGGCCTGGGGCTTGAGACCCGCCGCAGCGAAGACGGGCGGCTGGGCGAAGGCGATCGCATGGGACCGGTGGTGCTGGGCGAGCTGGGCGATCAGCGGGTGTACTGGCGCTCTGGCACCGGCCGCGACTGGGACGGCGTGCGGGTGACCATCGATGCCTGCCCCCCGGGCCGCGAGCGCGAAAGTGGCGGGCACCTCAAGGTGGTCACGCCGCTGCGCACCTATGTGGCGCGGCTGGCCTGGAGCGTAGACGACTTTGTGTCGATGCCCGTGGCCAACGGCGCCTATCTTGACGTGCACATTGCCGCGGAGCGCGACCCGCAGGCCGTGCAGCGCCAGCGCATCACCCTTGCGCCCGTCGACGGCTCGGGCCAGGATCGGCAGATGGCAGAGGGCGAAGTGGCCCCTGTAGTCTCGGACGCCGGCCCGGCGCTATAGCCGGTAGCTCCTCAAAGGCTTGATCCTGGAGCGGCTTGGTGATCATGCCTGGCGAATTGGCTCGGTCGGCGGGCGGTTTGGCAGTCGACTCGCCAGAGGCCCTAGGCAAGCTGGGGCCCAAGAGGGCGTCCGCCCCATCCTCTGCCGGCCCAGCAGTTGACGCCCACCTGACCTCGACGGAGTTGCCTTGAGTACGCCCATCCGCATTGGCATTGTGACGATCAGCGACCGCGCCAGCTCTGGGGTCTACCAAGACCTGGGCGGGCCGGCCATCCAGCAGTACTTTACTGAAGTCCTTACCTGCGATTGGGAAAGCGTCTACCGCTTGATCCCCGATGACCAGCCCGGCATTGAAGACACGCTGCGCGAGCTGGTGGATGGGCAAGGTTGCGCGCTGGTTGTGACTACCGGTGGCACCGGCCCGTCGCCGCGCGATGTGACCCCTGAGGCCACCCGGGCGGTGCTGGACAAAGAGCTCGAGGGGTTTGGCGAACAGATGCGCGCCGTCAGCCTGAGCAAGGTGCCCACGGCGATCCTGTCTCGCCAGACGGCCGGGGTGCGTGGCCGCTCGCTGATCCTGAACCTGCCGGGCAAGCCCAAGGCGATTGCCGAGTGCCTGGATGCCGTCATGGCGGCGGTGCCGTACTGCATCGACCTGATCCACGGCCCCTACCTGACCACCGATCCCGCGCGGATTGTCGCTTTTCGGCCCAAGGCCGGCTAGGCACGGGCGCGCTCCTTGGCCACCCGCCCCAGGGGTATGAGCCGCCGGCTGGCCAACCAAGGCTTGATTTCTGACCGGAACCTGCCGCATCGTGTGCCATCCCGCGGCCGTACCGCCAGGTGGACCCATGCGCGACTTCGTGGCCGACGCGGCGCTGACCCAGGCGCAGTTCACCGCCCATCTTGAAGCAATTTCTGTGGATTTGCGGGCGATCGCCCCAGATAGCCGCGCCAGCATGCAGCCCGGCGAGGTGCTGGACGTCGATGGTCTGGCGCTGCGGGTGGCGGCGCTGCCCAAGCTGACCCAGCCGGGGGCCGACGGCGGCCCCCCTGAGCTGGCGATGGGCGCCACCCTGGGCGAGGGCGGCATGGGGGTGGTGCGCAGTGCCCGCCAGCTGGCTCTGGGGCGAGAGGTCGCGGTCAAGACCCTGCGTAAGGGCGACCGCAGCCCAGAGCTGGTGCGCAAGCTGCTGCACGAGGCAATGATTGCCGCCAGCCTAGAACATCCCGATATCCTACCGGTGTATGCCTTGGGCCAGAGCGATGACGGCGCTCCGATGCTGGTGATGAAGCGGGTGGATGGCACCTCTTGGCACGATGTGCTGCAGGACCCGCACCATCCGCTGCTGCTGCAAGAGCCCCGCGAGCCGCTGGAGTGGCACCTTGAGGTGCTGATGCGGGTCTGCCACGCCATGGCTTACGCCCACGGCAAAGGCATTTTGCACCGCGACTTGAAGCTGGACAATGTGATGGTCGGGCGCTTTGGCGAGGTCTATGTGCTCGACTGGGGCATCGCCGTGGCCTTTGGCGGCCCTACGACCGGGGCTCTGCCTCATGCCCACCAGGTGCAAGGCCTGGCCGGGACGCCGTGTGCCATGGCCCCAGAGATGGTGCAGGGAGATGGCCGGCTGCTCTCTGAGCGGACCGACGTGTTTCTGCTGGGGGCGATTCTCCACGAGATCCTGACAGGGCGTCCGCGCCACGGCGGCTCGCAGGTCTACGAAGTGCTGTACGCGGCGCACCTGTGCGAGGCTCCGCAGTTTCCCGTTGAAACGCCTGAGGAATTGGCAGCCATCTGCGCCAAGGCGACCGCCCGCGACCCGGCAGACAGGTATGGCAGCGCGGCAGAATTGCGCAGGCACATCGCGGTGTTCTTGCAGCACCGGGCCTCCGTGCGGCTGCTGGAGCAGGCCCGCGGCTTGATGGGCTTGGTCGAGGCGGCGGAAAAGCAGCTGCGCAGCGGCGGAGCCAGCGACAGTGGAGCGCGCCACCGGGCGGCGCAGGTCTTTGCCGAAGCCAGGTATGCCCTGCGGTCAGCGCTGCAGGCGTGGCCAGATAACCGCGCTGCCTCGGAAAGCCTGCAGGAATTGCTGCGGTTGCGCATTGAGACCCATCTTTTGCTGCAGGAACCTGAGCACGCCCAGCCGCTGCTTGAGGAGCTGGACCCACCCGACCCGGCGCTGGCGGCCAGTGTGCGCCTGAGCTTGGACCAGGCTCAGGCAGAGCAAGGCCGGCTGGCGGCCCTAGCGCGCGACTATGACCCGCAGGTGGGCGCCCTGACCCGCAGCTTCCTGGCCTCTGTGTTGGCCATTGGCTGGGCGCTGCTGCCCGTTGGCGTGCGCTGGGCGGGCGACACGACAGGCTACCGGCCAAGCCAAGCCCACCATCTGGCGGGCACGCTGATTTTTGCCGCCTTCATGGCCTTTGTGGTCATCTGGGCGCGAGACAGCCTGTTCAAGAGCCGCATCAACCGCACCGTGGTGGGGGCAGGTTCGCTCACGGTGGTCGCAGCCCTGGCGATGCGCGGGATCGGCTGGTGGACGGACCAGCCGCTGCACCTGGGCCTGGCCTATGACATGGTGGTCTTTTCGGTCGTTATCGCCATGATGGCTGCCGCGCAGTGGCCAAGACTGTACCTGCCGGCCAGCGTTTTCCTGGGCGGCGCGGCGGTCGCGGCGGTGTGGCCCACCTGGGCCCTGGAGGCCACGTCGATTGCCAACTTGGTCGCGATGACCCTGGTCGCCGTGTACTGGCAGCCGGTGGACGAGGATGGCCAGGCGCTGGTCTACGGCGTGGTCAAGCGCAGCGTCTGCGACGCGTTTTCGCCGGTGTCTGGCAAGGTTCAGGCGCCAACCCCGTAAACTGCCTGCGCCGCCTAGAGAACCGCGGCAATGTCGACCGCACGCCCAGCGGTGGCGCGGCAAGCCGTTGACGCAGAGTCTGATCTAACCTGCTGTGAATAGACCATTTTACTGATGGTTCAGCGATCGAGCGGGCCGTGAAGCACCCAGACTTCGGTCAGCATGGGCTTGTCTGCGCCCACGGGCAGCCAGCAGATTCGCTTGAGGGCGGCCTGGTTGGTGGGCGCCTGATCGGCGGACCAGGTACAGCAGCGCTGCACGCAGCTGGGCTCGCCGTCGGCTGAGAGCAGGGTGGGCTGGCGCTCTGGTCGACCGGGGTCAAAGCGCGACACCATCTTGGCTATCAAGGGCATGCCTTGCAGGGCGCGGCTCTGGATGGGCCGGGCGCTCTCGGCCGGGCAAGAGGGGCAGCTGCGTTGCCACAACAGCGGCCAGGTGGGCTCAATGTACTTCTCCAGGGCGCGGGCGTTGCCCTTGACCAGCGTGGCAGCAGCCTGCTTGGACCAATTGGCGTAGGGCAGTGGCAGCAGGTGCACGCCAGCCAGCAATCGCTTGCCCGGGTCCGTGGCGACCAGACCGGCGAATTCGGGGTCCTGGCTCACCGCTATCAGCAATTCCACGCACATGCCGCAGTGGCCAACAGCCTCCTTGGCCGGCTCCAGCAGCGCCAGGGCCACCGTCGGTCGGCCGCCGCGCACAAAGGCTCTTGCCAATTCGAGGCGCGCCTGGGTATTGCCCGGGCAGGCGGCCAGCGCCTCGGTCAGCAGCGGGATGGCGACCTGGACGGGCTGGGTCGCCAGCGCCTGGGTGGCGCGGACCAGCAGGTCGTTGGAGCGGTCGAATTCCAGCATCGACTGCGGACGATCAGCAAACGCGGGCAGCGATTTGGGAATGGCCAGCACGGCGCTGGGGTCATCGCGAAGGGGCTTGCAGCCAACGGCAAGCAGTGCCGCCGCCAGCCCTACCCCTGCAACCCAGCGCAACAGAGGCTGGAGGGGGGGCAAGGGCTGGGCACGCGGGGCAGAATCAGGCAGCTTCATGGCCGCAGCTTGCCATGGCCGCCGCCCCGCCAGCAAGGTGGCGACTTCGCTGCAGCGCATCCGCGCCGCGCGGCGCTTGCAATGCTGGGCCTACGCTTCTAAACTTCCGGCCCCGCGCCGACCATGTGGAACGCGCCGCAACTGCAGCCAGGTGAACAGAGATGAGCGACACGACGGAAACGATCCAGCCGGCCACCGAAGAGGCCTCCACCCCAGCGCAGGCTGCCGCCGGCCAAGAAGCCAACCGCAATGACGACCAGGAGGCTCTGGACGCGCTGGCCTCTTTGCCGCCGCGCCAGTTTGCCCGCTTGTGCCGCCGCGTGCCGCTGCGCACCTTCATGGCCGAGCTAGAGAAGCTGGACCGCGGGGTGTTCTTCCGTCACTTCAAGGGCTATCGCCAGTCCAAGATCGACGCCGCCCACCTGGAGCGCGTCCTGCACAAAGAGATGTTTGAGAAGCGCAACGGCCTGTTGGCGCAGCTCGTCATCTACAACTGGGACGAAGCAGAGTACCGCCTCTACGGCGACCTGCAGAAAGAAGTCAAGAAGATCAATGAAGATGTCGAGGCCATCGAGCACATCACCGACGAGCAGGGCGATGCGATCATCGCCGCCCTGGTCACGACCTACGATCTGCGCGACATTCACATTGCCTTTGTGATCAATGGCGTGCGCGTGGGTGCGGAGTTTGTCGCCGCCAAGTTCGCCTCGGTCATGAAGTAGCTTGGGCTGCGGCGCCCAGACCCTTTAGGGCGCTGCCGTTCTGTCGACCGACTCAGGCAAGATCACTGTAAAAGTAGAGCCTTTGCCGACCTGACTCGTCAGCTCGAGCCGGCCGCCCATCCGCTCTACCAGGGAACGGACAATCGACAGACCCAGGCCCGCGCCGCCGACTTGGCGCGCCCGGCCCTTGTCGACCCGGTAGAATCGCTCAAAAACCCGCGGCTGCTCTTCTGGGCCGATGCCAATGCCCGAGTCGATGACGGCTATCTGCACTGCTGGCCGAGGGCTGGCCGCACTGCGCTGCATCTTGATCTCAATCCGCCCCCCGGCAGGCGTGTACTTGATCGCGTTCTGCACCAGATTGCCGATGACTGTGTCCAGGGCGTTGCGGTCGGCCATCACCCACAGCGGCTGAGTCCCGGTCTGGGCCAGCCGCACCGACAGGCCGCCGCGCTGGATGGCCTCCGCCTGATGCTCTAGCAGCGCCTTCATCACTTCGCTGAGGTCGACCGGCTCCAGCTGCAGCTGCCACTGCTGCTGGTCGAGCCGACACAGGTCCAGCAGTTGCCCTAGCAGCGTAGAGAGCCGCTGGGCGTGGCGGTAGATCGTGCGGTGGATCGTCTCCAGCTTGGAGCGATCGGCCGGCGGCGCATCCACCAAGGTCTCTGCCCAGCCCAGAATGGCCGTGGTCGGAGTGCGCAGCTCGTGGCTGGCGTTGGCAATGAAATCCATGAGCATTCGCTCAGTCGCTCGGCGCTCAGTCACGTCGCGCAGCACCCCCAGCGCCCGGTGGCCCCAGTACTCGTGGTCCGGCAGGGGTACCACCCGCACTTCCAGCAGGCGCGTCTGCAAGCCGCGGTGCACCATCTCCAAGCTGCGGGGGCCATCGCCGCGCAAGACCTCGGCAAAGGCGTCAATAAGGCGGGTATCGCTGATCACCGCGGCCAGCGGCCTGCCTTGGCTCAGCGGCGGCAGCAGCAGGGTGTCGCGCAGGCTGCGGTTGGTGACCACCAGGCGCATCTTCTCGTCGACGACCATCACGCCGTCGCCCATGGCGTCCAGCATGGTCCAAAACAGATTGGCGCGCTGATCCGGCGGCGGGCCTTTGCGAAATTCGCCAGTTGTTTCAGGAATGATGGGCGGCGGCGCGGCGGTGTCAGTCACGGCTGGGCTCCACTTCGGTCGCAGAGCGCAGGCAATAGCCAAAGCCGCGCACGGTGTGGATGGCTGCCCCGGCGGCGCCAAGCCGCTCGCGCAGGCGCTTGACGTGGGTATCCACGGTGCGGGTCTGCAGGTCCGGACTCATGCCCCACACGTCTTCCAGCAAGGTCTGGCGCGACTGTACTTCGCCTTGGCGCAACAGCAGCGTGCGCAGCAGTCTGAACTCCAGGGCGGTCAGGTAGAGCGGCGCGCCCTCTACAGTGACAGTGTGCTGCGCTTCATCCAAGGCGATGCCATTGCACTGCAGCGCCGTGCAGACCGCTGCTGGCGGGGCCACCGCTGGAGCTCGCCGCAAGATCGCCTTGACCCGCAACATCAATTCGCGGACGGAGAAGGGCTTGGACAGGTAATCATCTGCCCCGGCTTCCAGCCCCTGGACCCGGTCGCTCTCTGCGGTGCGCGCCGTCAGCATCATCACCGGCGTGCCCGCCAACTCTGGGTCGGCGCGCAGCTGCTGGCATACGGCAATCCCAGACATATCGGGCAGCATCAGGTCCAGAATCACCAGCGCGGGCCGCAGTCGCCGCGCCAGCGCCAGAGCTTCGCGACCGGTGCCGCAGCCGGCATACTCGTAGCCGTGGGCATCGGCGGTGTGCTCGACCAGCTCGCGCAGGTCGGGTTCGTCTTCAACAATTAGAAGCAAGCTCATGGTGTTGCTCCGGCTGGGGCGCCCTGGCTTGGGCTGGCGGTGCTGGGCAACTCCACAGCCGTCGGCACCACCAGCAGCGCGGCGGCTGTAGCGCGGCCCATCCGCGCTTCAATGACCAGCGCGATGAGACCGCCCGTGGGGCTCTCAAAGCCGGCCAAGTCGACGGACACGGCGGCTGCGGGCAGCACCCGGCGCCACAGCGGCTGGTAGGCCTTGTGGGTCTTGTACAGGATCGCCGCCAGGTTGTCTCTGACCAGGCCGGCCCACAGATGGCCAGAGCGGTCCTGGACCAGGGCATCGCGCGGCGTGACCTGCTGCCGCTCAGCCAGGGGGACGGAGTGAATCCGCCCGGCCACCAGCGCCGCTGTGATATCCGTGGCGACGTGAATGCGGTCCTGCAGTGAACCATTGGTGTCGACTCTTGCAATTTCAAATGGTTGACCAGGCTTGTTGAGCTTGCCCTGGGGGCCGGCGCGCCAGGCCACCCGCGTGCCATCCGCCGACCAGCCCAGAAAGCGCACCCAACTAGCGGTCGCCAGGACTGGCGGGGTGCCGGTGGCTGGCCGTGGCTCGCCAGCACCCGCGCGTTGGGGCGCCACCGCACCAAGCACAGCCAAGCCGGCCAGCAGCCGGAGGGCCAGCGCCGCGACCGGGCGGGGGGCTGTCGCGTCCGCGCAGGACCGCCTGGTCCCCTCTCTGTGGGCCAGCACCGCAGCCGGCAGGGCCAAGGCAGCGCCGGTGCCCTCCCGGCCCGCACCAGCGCGGCCCAAGCTGACTGTGGCCCGAAGCTGAGGGCATGAACGCCAGCGCAGTCGCGCTCGCACCGGCTGGGTCCACAGCCTGCAGGCTAAGAGGTTGTTTACATGAGATCTCCGGACAGTCGGTGGGCGCGGCTCCAAGGTTTTCCAGCAATTACAGGCCGCGCGGCCTGCGAAGAATTCGCCCAGGCAATGAATTGCCGGGCTATCATGGCGCCGCCCGTCGTCACGGGCGGCCCCGTCTGGCCGTCTGCGCAGGCAGACGGCGTAATGATAGCCCGCTGCTTCAGCAGCCGGGCGGAAACCCCAACGAAACAGCGCAGTCTGTTCGTGAAGCGCTTCTGGCTCTTGAGTGTTCAAACGTAAACACCCTCTAAGCACCGCGGCTCTTGGTTGCTGGCGCTGACTTGCGAGTCTGGGGGAGACTGGCGCTGCCGCTGGCTCATGGCGCGGCGCCGCCGCCTTGGTCTTGCACCAGCTGCCGCAGTCTGACCATGGTGCCAGCTGGGTTGCCGGCGGTCGTCAGCCGCGCGTCAAAGCTGGCGCTGCCATCGGCTTCGCCGCGGTGGACCCGGGTCACCTCGCACTGCAGCACCAGTGCGTCTTTCATGCCCAATTTGCCGGGCACATAGACGGCAATGCGCTCATAGGACTCGGGCAGGACCTGGGTCGAGATCCGCAGCTTGCTCTCGCTTAGGCGCAGCAGCTTGCCTTCGTGCTTGCGCTTCTTGGGCCCTGCTTCAAACTGCACGGTCAAGCTGAGGCGCACACTGAGTTCGCTGCCAAACAGATCGGTGGCGTGGGTCGCCTTGTCAGCGCCGGGGCCCCCAGCGGGGCCGGCATCGCCACGCACCACAGCGCTTGGCGTAGAGTGGGGGGCCGCCGGGGCCGGCTTGTTGGGCCGCTGCATGCCAAAGACCGGCGAGGCTTGGCTGCCAGCATCGACAATGTTGACGAGAATTTGCTCGGACTCGTCGTGCTCTTTGGCAGAGGGTGGCGCCGCTATCGCCGGCGTGGCTACCGGCTTGCCATAGCTGAAAGTCGGCTCTGCTTGCGGGCCAGTGGCGGTGCGCCCGACGGCTGGGGCGGAACCCGGCAGCGCGGCAGCGGCCGAGACGTCAAGCGCTGCGGTGGCATCCATGCTTTGCAGGGCTTCTTCCCAGGCGGCAGCCAGGTCGTCTTTGACTGGCTGCGCCGCGGCCGCCTTGACGGCCGGAGCCGCCGGCTGGGGCAGGCTGGGCACGGCGGCCGAGCGGGCCGGCTGCGGCACGCTGGGCGCCGGGGCAATGTAAGAGGGTGGTGCTGCCGGCGAGGTCGCGGCGGCCCAGTTGGACGACTGGCCTGGCTGCGGCGCGAGAGTCGAGCTCCACTTCGCCGCCGCCCCGCTGCCCTGGGCAGGCACACTGGGCCCAGCTGAAGCAGTGGGTGCTGAGGGAGCACTGGAGTCCGCCGGTCCTACGGGCTGCGCGGCGGTCTCTGGTAGCGCATAGACGTAGCGGCGCAGGTCGGGATTGTCGCGGTTGCGGCCCACAGAGACCGTGCCGCCGCGCTCGATGCCGTGCCGCTCAATGAAGTCGCGCAGGGCCGCCGCCGAAGCCGTGGTGCCAACGCGGGCCAGCGCCACCTCGACCTGTTGCTCGCCCCAGTCGCTGTTGGTGACAGCCATGCAAGTGCCGTCTAGGGCCATGCTCTGCGACGGATCTTCATTCTCTATGCGCATGAACACTTGAGCCCGCTCTGGAGGCGCGCGCAAGGCGGTCAGCGTCGCCGTGCGCCCCCCCAGACCGACCAGCGTGCCGATGGTGCGGGTCTCGCCCCACTCCAACGTCACCGTGGTGTCGATCAGCTCCAATAGGTCTGCAGTGTTGGTCATGGAGCCCTCTGCCATCGCAACCCGACGCGTGCTTCAGATTTCTTCGCAATAGCCCACGGTGGCGCTGAGCTTGGAGCAGGGCGTCGTCACATCGACGCATCCGGTCGGTGGCGTCACGTTGCACAGCTTGCGGCACAGCCCGGTGCCGCCTGCCGACATGCCGGCGCAGGTCAGACCCGGGCTGCAGTCGGGGCTGCTGGTGCACTTGTCGCCGCTGACGCCTGTGCCGGCGTTGGCGCAGACAAAGCCTCCGGTCAGCAGGTAGCAGCCCTGGTTGGCTGGGCACTTGGAAGCCATTGGGTTGCAAGAGGTGTACTTGGCAACGTCGCAGGTGCTGTAGGTCTTGCCGACGATCTTGTTGCACGAGCCGGAGTCACAGTGGCCGTCGGTGGTGCAGTGCGGTGCACAGGCTTGGCTGCCATTCTGGGCGGTGACGCACATGCCAATGGTGCATCCCTTGCCATCGCTGCAGTCTTCGGCCGCGCCGTGGGCACCGTTGGCCACGCAGGCGATTTTGTCGGTGTCGTCGTAGCCGCAGTGGGTGTCGGGCGGGCAGTTCCAGTCGGCCGGCTGCTCCCACGGCTTGCATGGGGCCTTGACGGTGTCGGCCTTGGCGTCGGCCCCGCTGTCGGCCTTGGTGTCGCCGCTGGCTGCAGCGTCGGTCAAGGCCGCCGCGTCGCTGCTGGCGGCGCCGTCACCGCTGGCCGCGGCATCGGTGGCCGCAGCTGGCTCAGCTGGGTCTTGGCACGCCGCCAGCGCAGCCACCACGGCCCAAGCAAGCAACATCGATTTGAACGGCGAGATGCGACGCAGCATCAGAGACCCACAGGGCGCGTCCGGAGCGCAGCGGCGATTGTGTCAGAAGCTTCCGCCGAACGCGAGTCCCGCGTGCCATACCTGCCCGCCGTGTTCCAGG
>CAIXGW010000149.1 GCA_903919145.1 uncultured Myxococcales bacterium | reverse complement strand
CTTGGCGCGCCAGAGCATCGTCGCCCACATCACCTGGCAACAGCTGCCGCCGGCGGTGCGCGTGCAGCTGCGCCTGAGCCACGTGGTCGAGCTCGGCCGGGTCGGCGACTCCACCGCGCGGGCGCGCCTGGCGATGGACACAGCGCTGCAGCAGTGGAATGTCGGCCAGCTCAAGGCGGCGATTGAGCAGCACGCGGCCGGGCGGTATTACGACACGGATCCGCAGAGCCCGGGGATCCAGCCGCCGCCGACCAAGGCGCCGCCCGAGCACCGCCAGCAGACCGGCCGGCTGGTGACACAGCTGCACAAGGCCTCAGAAGGGCTGGGGCAATGGCAGGCGGCGTGGCGGTCTGGCGATGCGCGGGTGTTGCGCGGCGAGCAGAGGGTGAAGCTGGCGGAGGCGCTGCAGGCGCTCAAGGCTAAGGTCGCGGAGTTGGAGGGGGAACTGGAGATTAGGAGCTAGCCCTCGTCAGGTTCGATACTTGTGGGTGCCGGCGCTTGCGATGAGCTCGCGCCCCGCGGGCGTCAAGCGGTACTGCTGCACGCGGCTGTTGGGCCTGTCTGGGAGGGTGGGCTCGATAAGGCCGGCCTTCTTCAAGCCCACAGGGTGCCTGTGAATGGCGCCGGACACCATTGCCTGTCCGAGGGCCTCTGCGAGGTCGGCCTTGGCCATCGGCCGAATCGCCAGCAGGTGCACAAGCGAAAGGGCCAGTTGCGACTCTAGCCCCGCCTTCCCCGACTCCAGCCCGACTGGCCGTGAGGCTAGCCCAGGCGACGCTGACTCTAGCCGCGCTGGCATTTCTGGAGGCCGTGACTCCAGCCGCAGCCCGGGCTGCAACGGGCCTACCGGCGCGGCATCCGCCGGTGCTCCCGCACCGACCCAGCCAAATTCCAGCCAGATCCCACCCCCCTCAACGCGCACGGTGTGCGTATGAGCGTTGCGGCTGACAGAGCACCGCGAGCGGGCGCATCTGTCGGCGGAAGGCCGCAGTTGCAGGTGCTGTGAGGAGGCGTCAGCAGTCTGCCCTTCGGGCTGTGCGGTTCAGTTCGCCCTGGGAGCCAGGGACCTATGCCGCTTCATCGTTCAGAAACGCCAACTCTTCGAAAAGCCTCTGCCGTTCGCGCAGCAACTCCGCCCTTCGCGCCTCTCGGGTCACTTCCGCACCATTCGCGCCGAGGTCGTACCACACGTTGGGGTCGCCGGGCGCGACGGGCTGCACCGGGAGGCCATGCTCGAGGCCACAGGCCTTGATGGCCTCGAGTAGACCTGCGCGACCGGTGGTGTTTCCGTGCTGCACAAAGACTGTGCGTCCGCTCACTTGTCGGCATTCCTTGAACTCCCAGAAGAGCCAGTCCAAAAGGCCTTGCTGGTCCGCGTGCGCCGAATATCCGGCCAACCGTTCGATCTTCGCGGCAATGTCGGCGATCGGAAAGACGTTGGTCTTACTCCACTCGAGCTGCCCCGTGTGGCGCTGCAGCTCCAGGCCAGATGCGTTGGCGACCTTCATGAGTTGGCCGCCAATGGTCGCACCGCCAACGTAGCCGGTCAGCGCCACGGTCGCATTGGGATTGCCGAGCACCGCAGGCAGCCACTCGGCGATCGGGCCGCCGTCGCACATGCCGCCGCCTGTGATGATAACCACCGGTCGATCGTCCGGAAGTGTGCCGCGCTTCGGGGCCTTGGTCAGCAGCGGGCGCCAGTTGCGCGCCAATTCGTTGCCAACCTGCAGCCCAGCGAAGGAAGCGCTGGCCCCAACAGCCAGAGTGGCGTCAACCAGCTTGAGCAGTTCTTCCATATGTTCGCGCGAGGTCTGGTCCAGGCCCAACCAGCGGAACATCTGCTTACCCAGCCACAGGGGGCGAACCTTGCCCGGCTTGCCGTTCGACTCCGTGCGGCGCATCGCCTTGGCGACGACCTTGGCGACGCTAGCGGCCATCGGAGCGTCGAAGTACACGACCAAGTCCTGGTATCTTTCAGGACATTCTGCAACCAGCCAGTGCAGATCGAACACGACGTCCTGGGTTCGACCAATCGCGAAGCACGGCAGAACCAGGGCTCCGCGTTGGGTCACTGTGCGATCGACTAGCTCGCGGAGTTGGCCGCGCCGGACCTCCGGGTCGCTGGCCTCGACCGGACGCCTCAGCGACCCGTAGGTCGACTCGACGACTGCGAAGTCGCACGCCACGGGCTGCATGCGGTGCCGCATGAACGGCAGATGCTCCGCATCTTCCGCGTTGGGGCCAAGGTCGCCCGAAAACACAATGGAGCGCTGTCCGTCGCCTCTGGGGCCCCACAACACCGCCACTGACACCGCTCCGACGATGTGCCCGCTGCGAAAGAAGCGCAGGAACAAGTTGTTGTCGACCGGCAGGTACTGGCCAAAACCCATGCCGCCGGGCTCGTGCCAGCGAATCCGGGCGACGTCTGCGTCTTTGAACGGGGCGCCATGTTGTCGCGCGGCATCTTCCAGCACGATTTTCGCGAGGCTCGCCGTCTCGGCGGTGCAGTAGACGGTGCCGCGGAACCCGTCGCGGTAGAGCTTGGGCAGCAGGCCGCAGTGGTCGAGGTGTGCGTGGGTCAGGACCACGAACTTCAATTCGGCGGGCTTGAACGGCCAGCGCTGACGGTTCCAATCGTCCGCGCTGAATTCCCCTTGCTGCATCCCGCAGTCTATCAGGAAGTTCCAGCCGTTGGAGGTGTCCTGCATCCAAGTACAGGAGCCCGTGACGACATCGAGAGGGCCTAGGAAGCGAATTTTCATAACTGATCTCCTCTATGTACCTTTGATTCGGCAAAGTTGTTTAGACACTCCTGTCCCGTCGCGGTGGTCGCTGTGCAGAGACGACGCGACGTTCCGCGCTCTGACAGACCTACGCCTGTGCGCGCGGCCTGCGACCTTGGTGCTGGGGGGCGTTCTTAGTCAGGTGCCAGCCGTTGCCGGTCGGGCAGCGGTACGGCCACAACTGCAGCCGTTCAGATTGACTCCGGAATTCGGCAGTTGCGTCAGCCACCTGCCGTGACGGGTAGGCCCGTTTGGCGCGGCCACCGTTGGCTGTGCAGTTGCACGCTCCGTCGACGGCGCCGCGTTCGCCCACGACGACGAGGTGGTAAAGACCGCAGATTTGGCAGTGCGCGGGTTCCAAAATCGAACCGGTCGCAACGCCTTCTTCTGGGGCCGCCGACTGGGCAGCTTTGGCGCTGGGATAGGTCCAGCGCGGCCGACCCGTTGTAAGGTCCAAGCACTTCGAGCTTAGTTCTCTTCGCTTCATTCGAGCCTCCTGTTGGTGGTCGCCCGCATCCCGGGCACGCCGTGTTGTCGACTGAGTTCCGGCGCGATCCTCCAGGAGAGCGCCCCGCCCTCAAGATGAGTCCGGCCGCGATGATTGACAAGGAGCTGTCTATTGTTAGTTAGTTGCAACTGCACTGAAATGCATTGATGCAAACGTTGTTGCGATTAGTGGCCGGCAGGCACTAGGATGCGACCATTCGACCTGAGGAGGCAGCCATGAAGGAACTGGGCAAGATGCGAGCAGAGGCAAACTTCGGATCGTGGGACGACGTAGCCGAGCGGATGTTCAAAGACTTGGCAAAACTGCGCGACGACTTGAAGGGGCCGCGCAGCCTGGCGACCAAGCTGAGCGAGCTCGGACGCGGCCAGCGAACGTGGTGGAACCGCCGGCCAGAAGCGCTGCAGTGCCTGGCAGACGTGCTTGGCGTCGAAGTCGACGCGCTCAGACCAGAGCCGTCGTCTGAGCTCGCCGTCGGGCTTCTGCCGCTGCCATGGTTGCCCTTCTTGGACGCGGTTGACATTCGGTCAGAATCCCTTTGGGCCGGTGCGGCCGTTGTGTCCGGCAACCACATCGTCGAGACGCCGCTGTGGGCCCTCGGTGGGGTGCTGGGCGATCAGTACTTCCAGGTCCGGTGGTTGACTCTCGCCGACGAACTCGAGCGATCCACCATCATTCGGCTGCTGGAGAATCAGGGATTCGACGTAAGGACCTTCGACACGCTGTCGCACGCGCCGGCCAGTGTTTCCAAGTGCCGACGGCCAGCTGTCGTGGTCGTCGAACGCGCCGACCCGCAGCAGGATATCCGCGCGGTTCGGAGCCTTCGCTCAAGTACGGTGGCGATTGTGATCGCTCCCTTTGCGCTGCCTGACCCAGGAAAGCCTGAGATCGATTTGACAATGGCGTGGGACTTTCAAGATCGACTGCGGAGACGGGAGCCCGTGCGGATTGGCAAACTGTTTGACCGGCACGACACGCTGGCGGTGCAGCGCCCTCAGGACTGGCGGGAGTCCTTCGTGCGGTGGGTGTGTGCGCGCCCCGCTCGCGGTGAGTCGCTGTTGGACAACTCGGGAGCCGCGCAGTGGCTGTCCCGCCATGACCCCGACGCCTGGATCTTTCGCGACCGTGCGGATGTTGCGCATGTCCTCACAGTCCTAAACGAACTTGGACCCAGTGCAACTGACCCTGCAAACGCGTGGCTTCGCGACCATCTCCTCCGCTGCGAAGGATTGTCCGGAGCACCGGAAGCGTGGTTGCGATATGTCGGCGCAGACGTCGTAACTGGCCTGGCCTTTGCAGCCTGGCGCGAGGACGCGGAAACGTGGGATAGGCCACGCTCCCGAGACCAGTGGGCACTGTTGCTGGCGTCGACGGGCTATGCACCCAGCGCCTATGCGGCCGGGGGCGCCGCTTTGGACTCGTGGTCGAAGGGCGCCCGCCCAGACGCGGCGGCACAGCATGACCACGAGAGCCGGCAAAGGCACAGTGGCGGGCCCGTTCCTTTCGAGGGCATCGCCTGGCTGGAGACCGCCGGACTCCTGCGACGGCTCGACGACGGTTTGGCAATCTCACCGCCTTGGCTGCCGCGTTGGCTGCTGGCCAAGCACGCCGCAAAGCAACTTCAAACCGACGGAACTGAAGACCTGTTTGCGTTTGCTTGCAGTCCGTCCCGACGCGAAGTCATCGAGCAGACACTCGTACGCTTGAGCTTTGAAGAGCTTTCGAAGGCCATCGCGGCGGCCGGAAGGCTGCCCGCGGATTCCTTTGCCTCCCTCGTCGCCAGCGAAATCCTACTTCGCGAGGTCGCGCGTCGGCTGGAGTCCGATTCTGGCGGCAGCGCCGGGAATTGGCTGAGGTCCGAAGACGTCGTCGGCTTGGCGTCGCGGGCGGTGGCGGGCGGCATTATGGCGATTGAGCATGTCTACTTCGTTCGACACCTAATCACGCGGCAGCCGCGGCACGTTGTGAAATCCAAAGCCCTCGACCTTGCCGTCGACTGCTGGACGGTCAGTATGGCCGCCGAACCGCCCGCGGACCGCGGTCCGCCGTCGCTGTTTCCGGCCTGGCACGCCGACGGGTGGAAGGAATTGGCCGCCCACCTGCGTCCTGCGCTGGACGAACTCGAGGAGGCTGCTGCCGGCAAGACCGCGGGTGGCATCGAAAATGACGCCAAGGCAATGCTGCAGAAGCGCGCCCAGGACGAGTACCGGCAGCTCGCGCGCCAGATCCACGCCATGGCGACCCGCTGGACGCTGGCCCCAGAAATGGCTGAGAAGCTCCCAGCAGTGATGTTGCCGGGAGTCCTTCTCGCGATGGGGGCACAGGGAATTGCACCACCGATCAATTACCTGCGGGCCTTGGCGACCTCCGATTGGCGCGAGGAATTGGTCGCCGACTTGGCGCGCAGCGATTCCAGGGCCATGGTCACCATTGCCGCCTCGATTGCGCGCACTTGCGCACGGTCTGGGCAGTGGCTAGAGGTCCTGCGCGGGACCGCATCGTTCGCCTTGCGGCACCCTCTGGCGCACTTCGTGGCCGAAAACCTTGCTGTTGCCGAGCTGACTTCTCTGAATCCGGAAATCGGCTTGCCCATGGTCGCAAGTCAGTGGAGTTGGCTGCGCCCGCAGCTGCGTGGTGTCGTCGCCCGCGCGGTCGCAGCTGATCCCGCTTTCGATTTGGCCGTCCTGGAAGGCCAGTTGAATGCAGCCACTGCCGACGACGCAGAGGGCATTAGCGCGATCGCGCGAAGTCGGCCTGGACAGGCCGTCTTCTGCTCGTATATCTGGAAATTTCTGCCTGAACTCGGCGCAGAGAGGTTCGCGGAGGCGTTGCAGTCGGGCGACCAGAAAGCTGCACATGCTTGGCTTTGTGCGGTGGGTACATGCCATTTCCCGGTCGTCATCGACCTGCTCGAACGAGATGCGACCCAGGCAATGGTGGCATCGCTGCGCCTGCTGTTGGCCGATCTGATCCCGCAGGCCGGCCTGTACGCGCCGCGGCTGTGGAAGGTCTGGCGAGGGCAATTGTCGCGATGATAGGAGTATCGGGGATTTGAATCGCATCACAGGCGGCAGCTCTTGCGCGCCGGGTGAACTACGGCCTTGGCGGGCGCAGCGGTCTCTGTCGCCCGGCTCTTGGCCCAGCGCTTGGTCTGGTCACTCACGCTGAGACGTGTTCCGCGCCGTGCTGCGTCGTGGCCCCTCGATGCCGCCGCGCATCGTGTGGAGAGGCTAGTCGGGCCAGCGCGACTGCCGAGGTCTGTGCGACAGTAGGAAGGCCTAGCCCCCCCTTGCCGCCCAAAGCCGCGAGCTCTACGCTCCAGGTACCCCGCACGCTTAGGCACTTTTCAGATGTCTGAAAACTGCCCAAGCCCCAACCAGGAGCCCAGCTGTCCATGAGCGATCTCGCCCAAGCTGAACTCACCCAAGCCCCCACAGCAGCAGACGAATTCGCCGATGTGCTGGACGACTTGCGCCAGCTCTCCACCAGCACGCTGCTGGCCTGTCGCCTGGCCGCGGGCCAGCGGGATCCGGACGGCGGAGTGCGACCTGTGGGCCACGCTGCTGCCCGGCTACTGATTAGGAGTTTTGGGTACAAGATAACGTCGCTGCCTCAGCAATAGGCTACCCGTCGGCCACAGGCCTGACAGGACCTACACCTGAACTCTGCTTCCAAGGTGAACTCAACCATGCGGTATCTTCATGCGATGTTGCGAGTGCTGGATCTGGCGGCGGCACTACAGTTTTTTGCTCTGTTGGGCCTGCGCGAAGTCCGGCGCCGCGACAGTGACAGCGGTCGCTTTACCCTGGTGTTTCTGTCGACGGGCACCGCCGGTGACACGGCCGAGCTCGAGCTGACTTGGAATTGGGACGAGCACGAGCCTTATTCGGGCGGCCGCAATTTTGGCCACTTGGCGTTTGAGGTCGACGATATCTATCAGCTGTGCACCCATTTGCAGCAAAGTGGCGCGACGATCAGTCGCCCACCCCGCGATGGCCACATGGCGTTTGTGCGCTCGCCCGACCAAATCTCGGTCGAGCTTTTGCAGCGCGGCCCGCCGTTGCCGCCCGCCGAGCCGTGGCTATCGATGGGCAACGTGGGGACCTGGTAGAAGTAGGACCGCGCGGACCGGGTACCCGCCCATTGGGCGGGTCGCGTTACGCAGGCGGCCGGGGACAAGCCCCCGCCCTACACGGTCAAGGCAGGGCTTTACGGCGGTGGGGGGCTGGTCCTGGGAGCGGAGGGGAGGAGTGGGCCAGAGCCGGCCGCTGGAAGTCCAGGCTGAAGCGCAGGCTCCGCGGAGGACGTACAAGCCGCAGGCGGACGGAAATGGCTGCCAGATGGCGCTGACGGACGCGGCTCTTACTTGCAGTCGGCCGCGCAGGACCACTGGTTGCTGTGCGACAATTAGAAACCACCACCGGCGACAACTAGAACTCACCATTTGAGCCAGTTGTCGTCACGGGTACGTCCTGTATCTGCAAGCACTTTGGCAAGCAAGCGGCTGGCGCAAGGGGCGTGTGGTGCCGGACAGGCAAGTCCTCAGGTTAATTGCGGAATTGAGTAAGAAGGCTCTCAAAGGCATAGCGGCGCTGAAGGCCGGCATGGTTCGCTTTGCAGCTCCCAGCATCGCTCGGGTGGCAAACCAGGAGACTGAACTTCTTGGACCTTGCGAGAATTGTGTGCGGTAACCTCCTACGCGCTGAACCTGGCCGCCGGCAGAAAACTGCTTAGTCGTCCAGGCTATACGGCAAATCGAAGCACCTACCCCACCACCCGCCCAGCAGCAACCACCGCCACCGGCATCGCAAACCGCACGTCCCACTCCACCGTCATCGGCCGCTCGCCCGACCAGCTCGCCGCCTTCACCGGCCCAAGGTACCGAAACGCCGCCGTTCTCGTGCCGTTCATCTCGCGCTCGCGCTCGCGCACCAGCAAGAGCGGCGTCACGCCCAATTCCCCCGCCAACCGATGCCTTCTCCCCTCCTTGCTCTCGACCGTAGTCGCCGCCTTGGACTGCCAGTGAAACCGCCGCTCCGACAACGGAAAGTCTCGATACTTCAAATGCTCCTTGGTCCCCGCCGACTTCTCGAGCGTGACCAGCAGCAAGTCGTACTCGCGCCCGCCGTCGCGCACCGCCTCCACGCCGGTGTAGTACGCCTCGCGCAGGTCGCCGTCCTTGGTCCGCACGTCAAACGCCGCCGCCAATTCCCCCGCCAGATAGCGCGCATGCAAAACCAGCGGCACAGCCGCGGCCAACTCATGCTCCGGCGCCAACACCCCATTCAGCCGCCGCAAGACCGGAATCAACTCCGCCAGCTCTGCCCGCACCACGGCATGGCGCCGGAACCGCTGGGCCGCTTCGTCGCTCGCCGCCAGCTTGCCGCCGTACAGCACCACATACAGCATGTTGGCCAGCCGCAGGTCGCGCGGGGTCCACGCCGTCTCACCGCGCAGCAGGCGCTCCCACAGGCCCAGCCGCAGCGGGTCGCCCACGTGGCCGAGCTTGCCTAGGTTTTCGAGCACCGCCAGCTCTTCGTCCTCCACCGCCGGCACCGCCAGCCCGGCCTCGCGGCGGAGCAGGGTCCAGCTGCGCTTACTCGGATAGACATCGGCAAGCTCGACGTCGGTGGCGTGGAGAAACTGGTCTAGGCTCAGGCCCGCCAGCTGCGGCTCGCGCAGGAGCTTGGCAAGCTCCTTCCATTGCGAGGGAATCGAGCGGCGGATCTGCGCCAGCACGTCGGCTTGGGCGCGCTCGTCAAAGTGCACGTAGCAGCCCGCGGGCAGGCGGCCAAAGCCGGTTTCGACAAACTTCTCAAGCTCTTTGGGGGTATGCCCCAGGGCGCCGCGTAGCTTTCTGTCAAAGCGAAAGCTGTGGTGCTGGCGGCCGGTCAGGTCAAAGACCACCAGCTCGGGTTTGCCCGGCGCCCGGCGCAGACCGCGGCCCAGCTGCTGCAGGAACACCGTCGCGCTCTCAGTAGGCCTAAAGAAAAACAGCGTATTGACGTTGGGGACGTCGACGCCCTCGTTGTAGATGTCGACCACGCACAGTACCTGCACCTCGCCGGTATCCAGGCGCCCGCGGGCGTCGCTGCGCAGGGCACTGGCGGTCTGGCCGGTCAGCACCTCGGCCCGGATGTTCTGCAGCACAAAGCGCCGCTGCACCTCGTGCGCGTGGGCCACATCGACGCAAAACGCAATCGCCCTAAGGGTTTCTGGCCGCCCGACGTATTCTTTGAGGGCGCGCACTGCCCGCTGCACAAAAATCTCAGCCGCGCCCACCAGCCGGCCAGACAGCTCGCGCTCGGCGTACTTGCCGGCGACCCACGCCACGTCGCGCAGGTCGACCCCTTGCACATCGAGCATGTAGTAGCGAAACGGCACCAGCGCATGGGGAATCGCGTTCCACACCCGCAGGTTGCCCACCCACGGCCGCGGAAAGTGTCGCTCGTGGTCCAGGCCGTCGGCGCGCTCGGGGGTACCGGTCAGACCCAGAAGCTGCTTGGGCTCGATGCGGCCGAGCAAGGCGGTCCAGGTCTCGGCCGGGCTGTGGTGGGCCTCGTCGATGACCACCATATCAAAGGCCGCGGGATCCAAGCCGTTCTGCACCGCCTGGCCGGCTTCGCCCAGCGACGCAATCGAGGCGAACACGTGCTTGCCGATGCTCGGCTGGTCGCCGTCGACCAGCAGCTCGCCAAAGTGGCGCTCTTGCAGGGCGTTGCGGTAGGTGTCGCGGGCCTGCACCAGGATCTCCTTGCGGTGCGCCACAAACAGTAGCGTCTCGACCTGCTTGGCCGCGCGCAACCGCCGGTAATCCAGGGCCGCCATGACCGTCTTGCCGGTGCCCGTCGCCGCCACCAGCAAGTTCTTGTGCCGGCCTAACTCCCGCGCCGCCTGCAGTTCGTCTAGGATCTGCCTCTGGAAGTCCTTGGCCTCTAGCTCGAACAGCGCGCCGGGCATCGCCAGCTGCAGACGATCGCTAGATAGAGCCCGCACAAGTCGCTTACGATGCTCAGCATTGCCCGGAGCAAACGCCACGAACTGGTACGGATCCTCCCAGTATTGTGCAAAGGTCTCAGCCATCTGGGCCACCAGCGCCGGCTGGCCTTGCTCGGTCACCCGCACATTCCACTCCAGGCCATCGGTCTGCGCCGCGTGCGACAGGTTCGACGAGCCCACATAGGCCGTCGAGTAGCCGTTATCGCGATGAAAAACCCACGCTTTGGCGTGCAGGCG
This sequence comes from uncultured Myxococcales bacterium, assembly GCA_903919145.1. Taxonomy (GTDB): domain Bacteria; phylum Myxococcota_A; class UBA9042; order UBA9042; family UBA9042; genus SXRM01. The sequence goes on along the minus strand of CAIXGW010000149.1, from coordinate 897 downwards.
CGTCGAGTCCGCGTCGTAGCTGACCTTGACCTCGCAATTGGGCAGCGCCGCCAGCCGCTCAATCGCCGCCGCATCACTCGCGCCCATGTAGGTGGTGGTCAGCACCCGCAGCGGCCGGCCGCGCTCGCTGCACAGGCGCTCAAACTCGCGGCGAAACTTCTCAAAACCGCTGAGCTTAATGAACGCGCACAACAGATCCACGCGGTCGGCGCTGTCAAACTCTGAGCGCAGGTGGTCAAGCAGGTGCTCGCCTTCGGCGTTGACCAAGAGACTCGGCGCGTGCAGCGAGCCCTTGGGCGGCTTGGCGGGCTTGGCTGCACCCTCGGTCACCGCTTGCAGCCACTGGTGGGTCAGGGTCAGCTCGGCCGGGCGCGAGAAGACCGCCGGCGCGTGCCTCTCAAGCACGGCCAGCACGTCTTGCACCAATTCAGCAGGGCTCGTGCCAGCTTTAGCCACCGCCTGCAGCGCCAAGCTCAGCGCCTCGCCCAGCCAGGCCTCCAGTCCCGGCACGGCGCCGTCGCCATGAGGCAGGTCGCGCACGTGGGCACGCGCGCCTAGCTCGGCCAGCTGCGGGCGCAGGTGCTCGCTGACCGGCTCGTCGTACAGGCCTGGGACCAATTTCGTGCGGCGCCATGCGGGCATGCGGAACCTCGTGGGGGTGCGGGACCGCGCCAGGCTGCGGCGGCGTGGGGCGGATGTCAAGGCGGCTGGGGCGCCTTACGCGCCGCAGCCCCAAGACCCAGGCATGCCCTGGCCCTGCCCCGCCCGGTCGCAGGCGCGGAGGCCTGCTCGTACGTGCGCCCGGCATGGGCGCTGACTTGGAGGTGAAAGTCCTCTCGTGAGCTGGTCACAGCGAGCGAAGCAAACCGCAGAGCGTTGCACCGTGAGGGCAGCGTG
>CAIXGW010000148.1 GCA_903919145.1 uncultured Myxococcales bacterium | reverse complement strand
ATGCTGCCGCTGTTTCCAGAGATCGCCGCTCAGGCGGCGCCCTTTCCGATCCTGCCCAAGAGGTGGGTTGTCGAGCGCAACAATGCATGGTCGGAGCGGCCGCGCCGGATGAATCGAGACCACGACTGCCTGTTGAGCGTTTCGGAGGCCTGGATCTGGCTCGTACAAGGGCGTATGCTGCTTGCGCAAATCGCCGACGTCGCATGATCAGGGCGACGGCTGGTTGTATGTAAACACCCTCTTAGGGTGCTGAGAAGCCGAAGGTGTTGCAGGTCCATCACCACGGTTTCCACCTACTCAACCAGGGCCAGCCCGGCTCGACCCCAGCCGATGTGCGACGCCAGTCCATGCAGAGCCATGCGCCACAGCACGCCATCGGCAAAACGCACGGCTAGGGCTGTCGGCGACAACCGCGCCCAAGCGACCTACAAAGGCGCCCAACCCAGACCGGCTTCAGCGGCAAAGAGCGTCATCTGCGCTCCTCTCGATGGGGATTCAGCCGCTCGAACGCCCCGAGCATCTTGGGCCAATGGGCCAAGACCAGGGGACGCAACTAAAGCTGGTCCTGTCAGGTCTTGGCGCCGGTACGTGATCTCCGGAATTCAGAGCGCCGTCGACGCTATCGCCAACCCTCTAAGTCATTCCTCTGCAGCCGGCAACCGACTGCGCAGCCACGCAAACACCGCCGAACACGCCGCCAGCGCCTCCTGCGCCTCAGCCTGCGACCGCCCCGCAGCCACGCCAGGATAACGCGGACCCACACCGTATTCGGCAAGTAGCGCAGACGCGTCCTGCAGCTCTGGTGACGTCGACTCTTCCAGCGCGGCCAACAGGTACGCGTTGTCATGCGTGCGCGGAAACGCCACGCCTCGTTTGGTCAGCAGCGCCTTGAGCCCTTTCTCAGCCGCTTGCTGGGCGTGGAAACACGCCAGCCCGTACATCTCAGCCGACGCATCCGGAGCCTCCATCACCAGTTGCGCAATACGCACATCCGCTTCAGCGAGCGCCAGCCAGGCCGCAATGGACGCGGTGACGTCAACTGGCATACAGGACGACCCCTTCCGCCGCTGCTGCTGCAACCGCCGACCCCACTAGGCGCTGGCCAGCGGCCCATTCGTCGGGCGTGAGAACGACTAGATCGAAAGGTTTTTGTAGCGATATCAATGATTTTCGCCAAGCGAGTGTGCGAGGGCCACTGGCGGGGACTCTGGCGACCACCGCGATGAGGTCGATGTCACTGTCGGCGGTCGCTTGTCCGCGTGCTTGCGACCCAAACAGTACCAACATGCACAGTTCCGGCAAGGCGGCTCGGGTCTGCTCAACAATAGACTGTTGCAATTCCGCGCGCATTGGCGACCACTGGGCGACCTGGAGCCGCCGACTGAACAGTCTAGCTGCCGCCCAAGCGACCCGCAAGCCCAGGGAGTAACTGGGCTAGCCGACAAGCCCTTTCGTACCCGAAAAACGACCAACCCCAGGCCAGCCAACCCCGCGCCAGACAGCCCACGCAGGTGGGCTTTGCAGTCGGAGACTCGGGTTTTAACCCGGGGATCCCCTCGACGGCGCGACCCCTGCGACCCTCCGCACCAACCCGCTAATGGCACTTTTAGTGCCAATAGCGGAATTTTGAATCTACGCCAACCCAACGAGCGACCGCCATCCTGTGAATTCCGCACTCAACCCCAGCTGACCCGTCCCTCAAAGCCCAAGGCCTCACCCGCCTCCATGATTACTGAGCGCTTGAGCCTCGCCCAGCACACGCAAGAGCCCTAAGTTCGCAGCCACGACGCGGGCCGCACCGGCTCTTGAAGTCTGAGCACTTGGAATAATACTCGAATCGAGGACCATGCCGTGCGGAGATCCATGGCGCCCGGCCGGTCCCAGCGTCGGCCATGTGCGAGCCAATGTCGAAAGCGGTGCAGTTCTTGAAAAGTTGCCGCTGCAGCCTGGAGTCCTGCGTCGCCATCCTTGGCCCAAACGCCAACCACTGCGCCAAGGTCAGGACTTCCTTTCTTTTTCGGCAATACGGCGACCCGGCGCCGAATTTCGTCACTTTGATGGGCAAGGATGACGGCCAGGTCAGCCTGGATCGCGGCTTCGGCCGCCGCGACAATGGCGACCAAGGTCTGCCGCTCAGCTTGCTCATTCATTTCGGAAAAAGTAGCACCCTTGAGGGCGACAAGGTCCAATTGGCCATCCTGGTCCGTTGTCGGCCACGCATTGGCATCGTCCGCAAGCGCTTGGCTTGCCCGGTCGATACGCAGCTGGTGGAGCCAGATGTCTTCGAGTTCCACGTCGCCACTCCGCTACAGAATGCTTGCCATCGCGGCTCTGAACGAGTCTTTGTCCAGCTTTGTCCAGGGCACCGGGTTGTCTGGTGTCGGGACAAACCACTCGCCGCTGCGCCCCCGGAGGATCGCGATGTGCCGCCGATCATGGAAGTTGATGAGATCCAGGCGGCCGCGCGCCTTCATCACGCCCGCATCGCTTTGCAGGAGCGCGCCCACCACGTTCATGCCGCGCGGGACGACCAGCAGCAGGACTGCCTCGAACTGCATCGCGAGCTGCTTGGTCCAGTACGATCCATCTTGTTCTTTGACTTCAGTATTTTGTGAGAATACCTTGACGTCTTTTGCGGAAATTTCATCGGCCAACCAGACCTCAATCTGCTGAAACAGCGCAGCAATGTCGTCCAGCCACGCGCGTCTCGCCTCTTGGGTCGCAGCCGTTGCCCCCTTCATCTGCGCAATTCGCTGCTTGAGTGGATCCATTTCGATTTCCATCCGGTCACGTCCAGCGAGGCCACTTTGCGTCCAGGCCTATTCCAGATCGCCACAGACCAGACGTCAAGATCGATAGTCGCAGTCAGCTTCGACCGGGTCAAGCCCGGTTCAACGTCGCCGCAGCACCCCAGCCAGCCCACCCCGGGGCCCGTCAACCCGAGAAGGCGGGTTTCTTCAACCAGAGTAAGGGGTTTCAACCCAGGGATGCCCCGTCGGCCCAACCCCGCTGTTCAGACCGCGGCCCGCCGCTATTGGCACTTCTAGTGCCAATAGCCCCCCTACCGCCGCCAGCGGCGGCCCCGCGCAACGGACACAGACCCGCAGGGCGGCGTGCGACGCCGGTTTGGGCGCCAGGACCCACGTGTTCCAGCACCACCCTCCCCCGCCCAAACTCGTGGCCGGGTCGCCGCTTCGGCGATGCGCCCCAACTGCCCCCGCTTCGCCCGAACACCCCCCTCCGTCAAGCCCGAAGCGCGCCACCATCGCCAGCGGCCCAAAGCGTCCGCGCCTCCCCTGCGCTCGCCACCCGACCCTAGCCGCCACGCCGCTGCAACCACGCGCCAAACGCCCCCAGCTGCGCTTCATACCGGCGCAGCGCAGCGTCCGTCCCGCTGAACTTTCGGCCAAACTCATACGTGTGCGGCGGGGTTCCAAAGCAACGCAGCACCGTCGCCGGCGTGGGCCCATCCAACATGCAGACCAACATCAGCGCAGCGCGCAGATCGCTCTGTAGCCCGCTGAGTTTGCGTGGAGATGCGCCAGCCGCCTCTACCTCGATCAGCCACTCGGCCACGGCCCGCGCCGCAATCTCTACTGTACGCGATGACACGCCGTTGTCGGCCGCGCAGTCCATCGCCCAAGCCCTTACCTCGCTCAGGCGTTGCTCAAGCGGATCACGACGGGTGCGAAGGTCGACCAAGACTTCGGCCAGCTCCACCACTGCTCGGGCTTCGGCGACCTTCCTGAATTCCAGAATCGCATGACAGTGGCGCACCAGCTGCCGGTGCTCGCGCGTGCCGTCACCGGTCCTGCCGTACCCCTGGTCCGTGGTCATCGGGCGCGACGGCACACAGCGGTAGGGCGGGCTCGACCGCTGGGCAAGCTGCAACGGGTGCGCCCAGAGGCCAAGCAGAATCCCGGCTTTGCGGGCCTCTTGGCGCAGACTGCTGTCGCTCATCCGCGACCACGGCAAGGTGACGACATCGGCCACGGCCAGAGGCCCCGCTTCCGGGGTCTCAGCAAACGTCAGACCCAGCTGCTTGCAGGCCGCGGCACCAAGGCTAGACTTGCCCGACCCGGGCGGACCAACCAAGTAGATGGGACGAATCGCTGCGTTCATGGCTGCTCCCTTGGTCGGCGTCGGCCGCTGGCAAGGCTTGAAGGGCGCTGACGGACCCTGGAGTTTGTCTCGCGCCCCGCTATTGACACTTTTAGTGCCAATAGCGGGATTTTGCATTTAGCCCTGGCCCTGATGCCGGCCGCGCCCGACATCGGCACTTCCAGCGCCCATGGACAAACGCTATTTCCGAATGCCCAGCTGTCACGCTGGGTCCGGCGGCTTTGAGTTGCCCGGTTCTTCAACAGCCACATAGGCTTGTCGCGGATGATTCGGATTTTCTGGGTGTAGCCGTCTGAGTTGGCCGTCACGGACCATGGGGACCAAGTGGTGCCGCGTGAGCCAGATCGCCTGTCGGCGCCCCAAGATCGCCGTCAGTTCAGCAGCGCGACGCGGCTGCATGGCACACAAGGCCTGTATAACATTTCGCAATTCGTCTGGATTGGGGCGCTGACCAAGGGCCGCGATTCTCGCTCTGATGGCACTCGAGAGCCCATGCGATTCGCTCTCCTGCTCATGCGTTTGGCCGGGGAACTTATGCGTTTCATCCTCGAGCTTGTGCGTTTCGCCAGGGAACTCATGCGTTTCATCCTCGAGCTTATGCGTTTCGCCGGAATGCGGGGTCGCGGCTCCAGCCCGGGGAAAGGCATCTCCCTCGACGTAGTAGGTCTGCGCCCCCTCACTCCTAGGCTGCAACATTCTGATATCTCTCAGATGGCGCAGCATTTGGCTTGCCGCCAACGTGTCCAGACCGGTCATCTCCCGCAAGCGGGAGTTGTCGATTTGGCCGTGCCGCCGCACTTCCAGAAGGGCCCGTACATCGCGGTCAGAGAGGTCAATGTCGCCAAGTCCAGCGAGCCAGTCCGTGTCGCCGCGGACCGTCTTGCGGTCACGGGGTACTTTCTTGCCTTCGGGCCCTTGGAAGAGCGACTTGCGGTCAAAGTGCTGGCCTTCGTGCAAGCCGGTGAAGGCGGTGATGTCGAAGGTTGCGGAGGTCATGCACCACCTTCCGGAGTGGCGATTTGGCCGGCAAGGGCGACGGTGAACAGGGCTTGACGGTATTCCCGGAGCGGCATCTTCAACGCCACGGTCTCTGCCGCCCCGCGACACCTTAGCACGGGTACAACTCGCACAACCAGCCCCCAAGCCGGCGAGATGCCTTACAATCCAACAGCGATTTCAAGCAGCCACCCAGCGGCTGCCCAGTGCACCACACGCCCCTGGCTGTGTTCGCCGATTCTACGTCTGCTGTGCCGTGCCCGCGTTGCGGAGCGGCCATGCCACGCCAACACGTCGGCTCCTGGGATTGAGGGCAGGGTAACCGCGGCTTCTTGACGACCCCACTGCGCGCCTAGCCCGAGCACGCTCCATCCGCCGCTATTGGCACTTTTAGTGCCAATAGCGGGATTTTGCATTTAGCGAAGCCCCATGCACGCTGAGGCCGCAATGCCTGCCGAGCCAATGAAGAGGCCCGAATTCGCAGCCCGACCTTGCACGCACAACCTAAAGATTGTACTCTGTGCTCGTGGTGCCCCACGGATGGCGCCACCGCGCCGGACTGCTGGCGCAAATCCGCCAATCAGCGGAGGAAAGATGGGCAGCGCCTTGATGGATGGGGTAGACCTTGTCAGGCTGGCCGAGCGCCACGGCTGGGTCGATGTCGGCGGCAGCAAGCACCCGTTTCTGCTCAAGAAGCTTGGGAACGACCCGTGCCCGTGCGCAACAAGCTGCAGAATCCGAACGAGATCCGCGGCATCCTCAAACAGCTTGAGATTCCCCGGACCGAATGGCCGGCGGTCGTCGCCTAGGAGGGATCTATGCAATCTCGCTATCTTCCACTGACCATGACCCACGACCTCGCGACGCGCACCTGGTGCGCCGAGGGCCAGGACATCCGCGGCGACCTGTTTGGCGTGGGCGCGGGCTCGACACCGCAAGCTGCGCAGGCGGCACTGCGTGCGTACGTACTTGAGTCGCTCCTTGGCGCTGCAGCAGATGGCGATGACCTGACCGCCGAACTTGGCGAGGGGCTACCCGGGGGCGAACACCTGGCCTTCACCCCGCAGGAGCTGTTGCCCATTTGCTTGCGGATGCAGCGCGCGCGCCAACACTTGCGACAGGCAGACGTCGCCGCCCGGCTCGGCCTGACTCAGCAGGCGTACCAGAAGCTGGAGACACCCGGGGCCAATCCCACGTTGGCGACCATCCTGCGGCTGGAGCAGGCGTTGGGTGTGGCGCTGCTGCGATTGGTGTGAACGAAGGGCAAGCTGGTCATCGCGCGATGGCCCGGCAAGAGGTCGCGCCGGTCAACCCGCGAAGGCGGGTTTCTTGAGCCAGAGCAAGGGGTTTCAACCCCGGGCACCCTCGTCGGCTGAGCCCCCGCAGTCCCGACCGAGCCGCTATTGGCACTTTTAGTGCCAATAGCGGGATTTTGCATTTACCGCCACCCGAAAAAGCGCCCAACCCCAGACCAGCCAACCCCGCGCCCGGCAGCCCACGCAGGTGGGCTTTGCAGTCGGAGCCTCGGGTTTTAACCCGGGGATCCCCTCCCAGGCCGGTCGACGCTAAGCGAATGCCCAAGCAACTACCCCTCCCCAGCCAACCTCGGTTGCGCCGCCCAAATCGTCAAAACCAACTCCGATTCATCAAACATCTCATAGCGCGGCCGCAGGCCCGACAGGCGCTCGCTGTTGCGAAACACCACCCCAACGCCCTCTCCGCGCCGGTCCATCACCGTCTTACGGGTCGTCACAAACCCGCCAATTTCTATGCTGATTGCGCACTTCGCCAGCAGACTGGCCAGAGCCTCGTTTCGCGCCGCCTGCCGGTAGGCGATGCTGCCCACGGTCATCGTGTTGGCGAGCGCACCCGGCGAGTACAACTCCAACCGGTCGGAAAACATCCTCAGCCGCGTCTTTGACCCGTACATAGAGTAGTCGCGGTGGGCAACGGCGTTGACAAGGGCTTCAAACACCGCGCTGAGGTCATACTGCGGTAGGTCGCGGCGGCCAATATCCTTGTAGGCAGCCGTGCGCATGTTGCGGGCGACGAAGCGCAGCGCGTCAAACACCTGCTGGTCCAGTGGGCCCGTGATGTCGGCTGCGTCGATCTGATAGGCAAACGCATCGCCGGCCGGCGAAATCTCTGTGCCGGCATACGCAACCGCCTGGATAAAAGCATTTGGCAAATAGCGCCGAGGATCCGGGCTGGCCATCAGCACGCCGGCGACGGTCGGCCGCAAGACGCCGCCTTCGTCGATGCGGGCCATGGCGAGCTTGTCTAGGAAGATGTCGCGCGGTTCGTCGGCCGAAAGGTCCGTCCGAAAGCGGTCGTACAGGTGTTGACTGAGTTCTGACAGAGTCGACCCGGGCACCGGTTGCTCGTCGAACCGGATGATTCGCGCTTGACTGCGCTGCTGAAACAAGCGGGCCAAGTAGTCTGGCGGCATCTTGCGCTTGCTGCTGCCGACGCGGTGGAAATAGCCGCCCGGGCTTTCGTGGACAAACAAGCTGCGCGGCACGTCGATCTTGAGGATGGCGCGCCGCGTCCCGTCGGGTCCCGGCAAAGCTACGCGGGCGATGGACGGCGCCAGAGGAGGCACGATGAGGTCGGCGCAGATGTTGCGGACCCATGTCTCGGCATCGTCAAGACTTTCAAGCTCAATTCCAACGATTTCACGCGGCGCATCGCGAACACCAAGCAGGCACACGCCGCCGTGGGCGTTGGCCATCGCCGCCAACTCCTCGGCAAGGCTCTCTCGCGCAGGCGTCATCACTTTCTTACCCTTGATGGTCAACTCTTTGAGCTCAAGGAAGGAATCTTCGCCTAGCGCAATGCGATTGAGCAGGTCCTGCGTGCCGGCGGAATGCTCCATCTTACTCCCCGTCGCCGCCCTGCGGACACCCGCTGAGCGAACCTGCACGCTGCCCTTGGCCGTCAGCAGCGCGGTCGAGCTCCTCGCGAGCCAGGAACGCCAGCCGTTGGGCTTGGGCCGACCGAGGCGCCGGGCCCCTGCACTGCGGCAGGTGGTCCGTGCGCAACGCAGGCTGCGAGTTTGTCCTGCCGGTCATCCATTGTCCACCTGCAGCCCATGCTGCAGCGGCCAGGACCTATACCCCATGCGAAATCGCACTGCAACCTTGCGCGCGATAGGCAAATTCAGCCCACCACCCACAGCCCGGCAACCCGCTATTGGCAATTTTGGTGCCAATAGCGAAACTTTGCATTTAGCGCCGCGCGCCCGTTCCACCGCGGGTCCGCCCGTATCCGCACCCCGGGCTACCGCGTCGGCGCCACGGACTCGCCGGTCACGTGCAGGCGCAGACCCAGCACAGCCATGACCTTGAGAACGGTGGCAAAATCCGGATTTCGCTGACCTGACAGAGACTTGTACAAGCTCTCCCGCGACAATCCCGCCAGGCGCGCGACCTCTGTCATGCCTCGCGCCCGGGCGATGTCACCCAGCGCCTTGGCAACAAAGGCAGCTTCGACGTCGGGCTCGTCTAGGCATGCTTCTAAATACGCCGCCATTTCTTCAGGCGTGCGCAGGTGGGTTGCCACGTCGTAGGGCGCAGTCCACGTGGCGGTCGCTGTTTTGTTCTCGCCCATATCGCCTCCTCTGTAAGCACATACCGCCTACAATCCGCGCGCCAGCCGCAGCGCCAGCGCAATATCTGCAGGTTGGGTCGTCTTGTCGCCTCCCGCGAGCAGCACGATGACGACTTCGCCGCGGCGAGCGAAATCGACCCGATACGCAGGCCCGTAGGCAATGCGCAGTTCAGACACGCCCTCGCCGACTGGCCGGACGTCGCCCGGATTTCCCAGTGCCAATCGCTCGATGCGGACCTGCACACGTGCGCGGGCGCGCACATCCCGCAATCTGTCTATCCAGTTGGTGAATTCGCTGGTTGCTCGCAGGTCAAGCATGCTCGCCATTGTAGCCTACAGGCTACATGTTATCAACGAGCGGCCAGCGGCGGCCCCGCGCAACGGACACGGACCCGTAGGGCGGCGTGCGACGCCGGTTTGGGCGCCAGGTCCTACGTGTTCCAGCACCGCCCTGCGCCGCCCAAACTCGTGGCCGGGTCGCCGCTTCGGCGATGCGCCCTAACTTCCCCCGCTTCGCCCGAGTACCCCCCGGCCCGCTCACTGGCGCATCCAGACCGTGGCGCAGACCGAGTGGCTGTCGACGTCCCACGTCAGCGGTGGAAAGCCGCCCTCCGCCAGCGCCGCCGTGGCCAGGCCGATCCCAACGCCAAACCGCTGCACGATTCCCAAGTTCTTCATCGCCGCGGCGAGGTTGGGGTTGCGGTAATCGGCCATGCCGGGTTTGCCAAAGCGCTCCACCGTCACGGTGCCAAATGGCCCGCCGGGACTGCGAATTTCGACCCGATCGTTGAACCAGGTGATGCGGATCGGCGCGTTCGTGCCCTCGTAGGTGCGGTGCATGATGGCGTTGGCAACCAGCTGCTCCAGTGCAATCAGCGAGATCGACTCCGTGCGCCGTTCGCCTCCAGAGATAATTTCGACAGCGACCATGCGGAACGCGCGGAGTTTGTCCATGACCCGTTCGTAGAGCTTGTCCACCGGGCCGTCGTACTCCTCGGCGTCCTGGATCGGATCAGACAGCTTGGTGCCGCCGAGGCGGAGAAATTGCACATATGCACAGGGAAAAAAGTGCCGCGGTCGCCGCCCGAGTACAAGCAGGCCGGTCACTGTGGGATACTCGACGTCCTCCTCAGCGATCATCTTCGTCGCGAGCAACTGCTCGTGCACTGTGCGGTTGTTCTTCGCAAGCTCCTCTGGAGCGACGCATCCGGGCAAGTACACCTCGGAAAAGAACCGCAGGCCCAGCTCATCCGGCGTTGCGTTGCGCACCGACTTGAGGTCGAACGGCTGTTCGTTGTGCAGGCGCCGCTCGTTCAAGATGCGCTCATCCTGCCGGCTCGCCAGGTCCCGCCGAGACCCGACGCGGATGTAGATTCGGCCCTTATACCGCACCGGCGGCGCATCGGACGGCTCCACGGTCACGACTGCGAGTTCGTTGCCGCCAACCTGACGCTTTTCAACCGACATTGTCGGAATCGGCACGATATTGCCGTCGGACCGCATGTCCGCCAGTCTGACCAACAGTTCGTCGCTGACGGTCAGGCCGATGGGCTTGCCGGCGTCGTCGAGGCCGACCAGCACGACGCCGGGCTTGCCGTGCCCGGGCATGTCGTTGGCAAAGGCTCAGATCTATTCGCGAATATTGTTGGGCACTTCGCCGATCAGGCGTTCCTTGCGCTCGACGCGGTCGGACTCGATGTCGGCGGCCAGAGCTTCGAGCTCCTGGTCCGATAGACGAAGTTGTTTCATAGGGTCCTCACGTTCTTTCAGCAGACGCCGTGCCGGGCGCCATCGCCCGACCCGCGGCGACCTCGTCCGCTGGGACGCCGATCTTCGCCTTTGGCCGGCTACTGTCAACTCGGGTCATGGCCTTGGCCGCTAGCACCTAAGACCGCTAATCCGCTGCGAGTTGCACCCTGTTCTTGGTCAGAGAGTTTGGCTACTACTGCAGGCGCCGTCCCCATCAGCCCAAGCCCCAGCAACCCCGACCGAGCCCACCACCCCCGCTATTGGCACTTTTAGTGCCAATAGCGCGACTTTGCATTTAGAAAGGCCGGACGCCAGCTGGCCAAGAAAGCAGAGACCTGGCCCAGCTTGGACAGCACTGCGGCGGCCGCGACACCCTTGACAGACCCAGTGGCCGCTCCTAGCCTGCAGCCCATGTGAAAACAACGCTGCCCAGCCCGTGCTTCTGGACTCCGGTAGGCCTAGCGCCTGCCGCTGGTCCCTTCTTGCCAAATCGAGAAGTCCAGAAGTCGTGCCGGGGCCCAACGCCCAAACAAATCGCAGCTTGTCCGCGCTAGGTCTGCCCTCGCTGCGGCCACCATCGCCTGGGACTCAACGCCAAGCGGTACGTCGTGCCCTTAGGGGCATGGCGGTTCTTTGACAGCCCAACTGAGCAATTTGCAATCTGCCCGCGATGTTCTACCTGCCGGCACGGCGGTGGCTCTTCCTCGAATGGCTTGAAGATACCCCTTTGCCGCAGGCGCTCGCCTGCCCTTGGAGCGTACCATGAGCAATTCCGACTTCGGTGACGATTTTCCATTTGATACAGAGACCTTTGAGTGGCTGTGGATGGGCGGTCAGATCCGCGACCCGGGCGCCGAGCTCATCGCGTGCATTGATCGCTGCGAGCGGCGCGAAATTGTCCGGGTCCAGCGCCGGCTGGTCGCCGCACGCCGCCGCGAAGGCGAGGCGGTGTATTTTGGAAGCGGGCCGCGCCACGGCATGGAGCCGCTGGTCGGCAAAGCGTGCCATCGGTGCGGGGCCCATGACACTTGGTACTCGACGCACGAACAGCTCGGTGCGGTGGTGGGCTTTGATGCGCGCTTCTGTTTGGTTTGCGACAGCTGGCTAGAGAGCGACGGCGGATGGTGGACGGCGGCCGGTGAACTGCGGCCCGACCGGCCGAGTGGCGTACCGTTTGACAACCTGGTGCTCGAGAATTTGGACGAGGTCTTCTATTAGGGCGGAGGCGCCAGTCCTGGTGAGGCGACGAGGTGTCAGTAGGCTGGCCCCAGAGTCCTGGCGTCTCTGTCCCCGCCAGCCCAGAACCTCAGCCGGCCCGCTATTGGCACTTTTAGTGCCAATAGCGCCCCCCTGCCGCCGCCAGCGGCGGCCCCCGCGCAACGGACACAGACCCGTAGGGCGGCGTCCGACGCCGGTTTGGGCGCCAGGACCCACGTGTTCCAGCACCACCCTCCGCCGCCCAAACTCGTGGCCGGGTCGCCGCTTCGGCGATGCGCCCATGTGCACGAAACCAGAAAGAGCATAGTCCCGATCCCAAGCGCGCAGGTGTTTGCCGTGCCCGCACGCGAGTACAACCCCGCCAAGCGTGCTGCCAATTTGCCCAACCACGAGATGGACTTCGACTCGGCGCAGGGTTTGGGGGATGACCCGGACCGCATCGAAATACCCGCGCGCACCACGCCGGAACCGCACACGCTCATCATTGCGCGATGGAGCGGCAAGATGTGGAGCGCAATCGCAACCTCGCGGCAGTCGGTCATCAAGGTTGGGCTCGCCGAACGGTGCCGGCAGGTGGCGTAGGCCCGATTCCTGGCGCCTGGAAGGTAAGAACCCGGCGCCGGCCCTGCGCTGGCGGCGAAGGCCCGATGCGCTCAATATCCAGCGTGTTTGTGGCACCCGCGCCGAAGTTGGCACCCTGCCCCACAGCCCTGCCCCCCCCATTTGACGAGCCCCGCACCCCCGGGTAGCTTGGCCGCGGCCCCAGCCCGCCGTGGACACCCGCCCAATGCCCGCATCCACCCCCCAGCACGCCCCGGCGCTTAGCACCTCGCGCAAGCTGTTGCTGTTGACCGGCCTCTACTTTTCGCAGGGTTTGCCCTACGGCTTCTTTACCCAGGCGCTGCCGGCGTGGCTGCGCCAGCAGGGGGTGTCGCTGGAGCACATCGGCCTGACGTCGCTGCTGGCGGTGCCGTGGGCGGCCAAGGTGCTGTGGTCGCCGCTGGTGGACCGCTGGTCGGGTTCGCCGCTGGGGCCGCGGCGCGGTTGGATCTTGCCGCTGCAGCTGGCCGCGGTGGCGTTGATGGCGGCGCTGGCGCTGGTCGAGGCGCGCAGCCACCTGGGGCTGCTGATGGCCATGGTGCTGATGACCAATCTGTTTTCAGCTACCCAAGACGTGGCGACGGACGCGTTGGCCGTCGATTTGCTGCACGCGCGCGAGCGCGGCCTGGGCAACGGCGTGCAGGTCGCTGGCTACCGCGCCGGGATGATAGTGGGCGGCGGGGCCTTGCTGATGGCCTTTGGTGCCCTGGGCTGGGCGGGCACCTTTGCGGCGATGGCGGCTCTGCTGGTTATCGCCACCCTGCCGGTGCTGGCGCTGCGCGAGGCGCCGCGGCGGGTCCAGCCTTTGGAGAAACCTGGTCCGTCCCTGGCGATTCTGATGGGCGACCGCCGCGCTTGGCCGTGGTTTGGCGTGCTGCTGCTGTTCAAGGCCGGCGAAGGGGCAGAGACCGCAATGCTGCGGCCGCTGCTGGTCGACCGCGGGCTGGACCTGGCGGCGATTGGCTGGCTGATGGGCACCCTGGGCTTTGCGGCAGGGCTGTTGGGGGCTTTGCTCGGCGGCTGGCTGGCGGATCGCCTGACCCACAGAACAGCGCTTGCGGGCTGCGGATTGGCGCAGTCGCTGGGGCTGGCGAGCTGGGTGCTGGCCGCACAGCCGCAGGTCCCGGTGGCGAGCCTGGGGGCCTTTGTCGCCCTGGAGCACCTGACCAGCGGCATGGCCACCGCGGCGCTGTTTACTGCGATGATGGACCGCACCGACCGCCAGAGCGCGGCGAGCCACTACACCCTGCAGGCCAGCCTGGTGGTCGTCGGCTCCGGGCTGGCGGCGGCGCTGTCGGGCTGGTCGGCGCGCCACCTGGGCTACGCCGGCCACTTTGGCCTGTGCGCGCTGCTGGGTCTGGCAGGGGTGGCGACGGCGCTGCGGGTCCTGGGCTCGGGCGTGGCCCACCGGGCGGGCGAGGCAGCGGCGGAGGGAGGCGGCGACAAGCCCGCGGCGACCGCGGAGACGGACCTTGGCTTGGGTGGCTAGTACCCAGGACCGTTAATTCGATCCGGGCTACGCCCGCCCTTGCTGGCTGGCAAAGTAGACCACCTTGCGCGCGCGCATCACGTCTCCCAGCGGCCGATGGTCAGCCAGGGCCCACCACGGATCCAATGGTGCCGCTTCTGCCTGCCGGGTCAGACCTTGCCCAGGCGCAGAGGCGGGGTCCTGCTGGCCCACGGTCAGCCAAGCTACATCGACAAACGGCGCCGCAGCCTTGGTCCACTCGACCGCAGCATTTTCGCTTGGCGCAGAGCCCT
>CAIXGW010000147.1 GCA_903919145.1 uncultured Myxococcales bacterium | reverse complement strand
CTGCGGCCATGGGCAGGAGCACTGTGACGACGATCGCCGCGTAGCCCAAGCGATGCTGCCTAAACAAGAGGTTGGCCACACGGCGTTCGCTAGGCGTCACGGCTGCCCTCACAAGTAGAAGTAGCAGTGCCCGATCAGACATTGCCTACCGGGCTGTCTTGCCCATCCATGGGGCCAGCCCTACCGCCGCCTATTCAGCAGCCGGCTCTGGCGTTACCGGGGTTGGCGGCGCCGCTGGGGCAGCCTGGGCAGCGGAGCCGGCCTGGCAGGTAGAGCGGTAGGGCTGCCGGGCCTGGTACAGCTTGAGGCGGGCAGCGGCCTGGTCGCGAAGCGCTGGGGGGGCCGAGGCCAGCAGCGCAACGGCGCGCGTCTGCTGGCGCACCGCGTCGTCCAGCCGGCCGGCAGCGGCATAGGCAGCGGCCAAGGTGTCGACCAGCTCGCCCGCCGGCTGGTGTTGCACCATTGGCTCGGCCAAGAAGACCGCTCTCTTGGCGTCGCGGACCCTGTCGTCGGCGGCCGTGGCCAGCAACCACGCCAGTGCGTTCTGGATCTTGAGCGAGTGCGGGGCGTGGTTGAGGGCCTCGGTCAAGTCCGCAAGGGCGCCAGACCACTGACAGCGCTCTGCTCTCACTTCGCCGCGACGCAGCAAGGCGTCGGCCGCCAGCGGGTCCAGGGCCAGCGCCGTGTCCAGGGCCACCAGAGCTCCGTCCAGGTCGCCAGCCCGGCGCCGCGCGGTCGCCAGGTCGGTCCAGGCCAGCGCCGATCGCGGCAGGAGCCGGGTGACCTCTACGAATTCCGCTTGCGCTGCCGCCATGTCGCCACACAGGTCTAGCACCATGCCGCGGATCAGGCGCACCTGGGGGCTGGTCGGCGCCAGTTTGACGGCCTCGTCGCAGTCGGCCATGGCTGCCGGCGGCGGGCCGATTTTCGCTTTGGCCAGGCAGCGATAGGCCAGGGCTTCGTGGCGCTGTGGCTCCAAGCGGCGCGCCTGGTCCAAGTCGGCCACCGCCGCCGCGCCAGCGCCAGCGTGGGCGCGGACCCTGCCCCGCCCTTCCCAGGCTTCGGCATTGCCGGGCGCCTGGGCGATGGCGGCGGTGTAGTCGGCCTCGGCCGCGGCCCAATCGGCCAGCTGGGCCAAGGCGCGGGCCCTGTCCAGACGGGCCCGCAGGTGGGCTGGATCAACGCGCAGGACCTCGCTGAAGTCGCGCTGCGCGCCATCAAAATCGCCCGTCTCGGCGCGAAACAGGCCGCGGGCCATCCGGGCCGGCACGCCGTCGACATCCATGTAGACCGCGCGGTCCAAGGCGCGCTTGGCTGGGTCGCGCTGGCCCAAGGCGGCATGGGCTTGAGCGCTGCCCAGCGCGTAGGTCACGCGCGGATCCAAATCCAGGGCCCGCTCAAAATCCAGAACAGCGTCGGACCATTCGCCCAGCTGCAGCCGCAGCTCGCCGCGCTGGCCATAGGCGCTGGCCAGCTCAGGCGCCAGGCGCACGGCCTCGGCACAGTCTGCCCGCGCCCCTGCAAAGTCGCGGGCGCGCGTCTTGACGCCGCAGCGGTTGGCCAGGTAGGCGCTATTGCTGGGGTCAAGGCGAAGGGCCTCGTCAAACTCAGCCTTGGCCTGGGCCCATTGCCCGGCATCGGCGAGCCGTTCGCCGCGGAAGTTGGCCCGCGAAGCCGCACAGCCGCTGGCCAGGCCGGCGATCGCCACCACCAGCCAGCTGCTGGCCCAAGCCTGCCAGCCCGAATTCGCCCGTGTGCTGAGCTGTTTCATGGCGCTACCCTCTGCATCGCGGTGGCTATCGACCGCCGCGCGCTGGATGCTTTCATGGGGCGGCCGGGGGCGCAAGCACACGGCGGCGCGGCCGCGGTTGCGGGCCAGGCGTGCGCGGGCGACCATGGGGGCGCGCCGCCGCCCTGGGCGCTGCCAAGGACCCATGCACGCCACTGGCTCGCGCAACCGCCTGACGCTCCACCAGCTTGACCTCTACCCCGGCGACACACTGCTGGACCGGCTGGCGCGGACGCTTTGTCAGGTCGGCGTGTTGCCGCGCAAAGAACTTCACGAGGCGTGGGAAGTGGCCAAGCGCGTCCACCGGCGCTACCGCGGCGGGCGAGTCGTCGATCTGGCGTGCGGCCACGGCCTGCTGGCCCAGGCCATGCTGCTGCTGGACGACACGGCCAGCGGCGCGGTCGCAGTGGACAAGCGCCTGAGCGGCAACCACCGGCTGCTGGCCGATGCCCTGGCGGCGACCTGGCCGCGCCTGCAGCATCGCGTGGAGTTCGTGGAGGCGCGCCTGGAGCAATTTGAGATTCTGCCTGGAGATTTGGTGGTGTCGGCCCACGCGTGTGGCGGGCTGACCGACCTGATTCTGGATCGGGCCATCGCCGCCGGCGCCCGGGTGGCAGTGCTGCCCTGCTGCCAGGCGCTGCGCAAGCGCGGGGATCTCGACGGCTGGCTAGACGGCTCGCTGGCGGTGGACGTCGAGCGCGCCACCCGCCTGCGCGCCGCCGGGTATCACATCCACACCCAGTCGATTCCGGCTGAGGTTTCGCCGAAGAACCGCTTGCTGATGGGGGCGCCGATTCTGCCAAGGGCGGCGGGGATGGGCGGCTGAGGCAGGCCGGACCACCGTCGCGCTGGCGGGACTGCGACCAACCGGCAGGTGGACCGCCACCGCCTCGCGGGGTGCATTGACGCCAGGGCCTTGGCTCCTATCCTGACGTTGCCGATCGGCCCAGCGCTTCATTCGCTTATTATCTTTCGATCGGCAAAGGATTTTTGCGGCCGACCGACAGGAGTGGCAGATGCAGACTTTCCAGCGGACCCGCCATCTGGCAGCCCTGGTTGCACTGGCCGCGTTGACCAATTGTGCCAGCGACGAGCAACCCGTGCAGCGCTATGACAGCCAAATTGGCATGCTGAGCGCCAATCTTCCCCATCCTTACATCGTGCAGTTTGCCGCCGGCTATGACGTCGACGCCACGGCCAAAGACCTGGCTGGCACGTTTGGTCTGACCATCAGCCATCGCTACGACAAAGTCCTGCGAGGGGCAGCGGTGCGCTTGCCGGCGCCCGTGCTGGCCAAGCTGCAAAACGACCCGCGCATCGCCCAGATTGACTACGATTTTGACATCTACGCCATTGGCAAGCCCGGCCCCACACCGCCGCCGGCCCAGGTAGAGCCGGTGGGCTACCTCTACATTGGCGCGACGAGCACCGCCAACGAGGGCGCCGGCCAGCGCGTAGCTGTCCTCGACACCGGCATCGACCTGGATCACCCCGACCTGGTGGGCAGCATCGACGCGGATTTCCTCAAGGATTGCGCGGGTGAAAACACCGAGGCCGGCAATGACCTGGATGGCCACGGCAGCCACGTGGCGGGCACCATCGCCGCCTCCAACAACGCCGTGGGCTCAGTCGGCATTGGCAACCAGATCAAGGTAGTCCCCGTCAAAGTCCTCAATCGCAATGGCAAAGGCAGCTGGTCCTCGATCATCTGCGGCATCGACTACGTCACCAGCCACGTGGCCGACATCCGCGTGGCCAACATGTCGCTTGGCGGCACGGGCACCTACTGCGCCCCGCTGTCTTTGCCGCTGTGCGTGCCCAGCGCGCTGCAGGTGGCGGTCCAAAACTCGGTGACCGCCGGAGTGACCTACGCCGTCGCCGCCGGCAATGAGGGAGCGCTGGCCAGCTCTTCGGTGCCGGCTGCCTACCCATGGGTGATTGCGGTGTCCGCCTACGACACCAAGACCAAGACCTTTCCGACGTGGTCCAACTACGGACCGCGCGTCGATTTGGCTGCGCCGGGCGTAGGGATATTCTCTACCTACAAGAATGGCGGCTACGCGACCCTCAGCGGCACGTCGATGGCCAGCCCCCATGTGGCGGCCGCCGCGGCGCTGTACCTTTCTACCCACAGCAATGCCGCGCCTGACCAGGTTCGCCAAGGCCTGCAAGCGCTTGGGCTTGGCAGCTATTCCGGGCAAAACGCCAACCACCAAGAGAAGATGCTGCAGGTCCATTCGCTCTAGGAGCCTGTCGGAGTAATGCCGTCGCCTAGGGATAACTCCTTAAAACTATTGAATCAGCCGCAGCATCCGACAGGGTCCTAGGGCGATCGTCTTGCGAGCGCCCAGGCGGGCGAAATATTGGAATTCACTTCCAATAT
>CAIXGW010000146.1 GCA_903919145.1 uncultured Myxococcales bacterium | reverse complement strand
TTTCAGGTCAGCATAGCTGCC
Source organism: uncultured Myxococcales bacterium (assembly GCA_903919145.1). Classification (GTDB taxonomy): domain Bacteria; phylum Myxococcota_A; class UBA9042; order UBA9042; family UBA9042; genus SXRM01. The sequence continues at coordinate 1,771 of CAIXGW010000146.1, read as the reverse complement.
GGTGCCGGCGACCTTGGCCAGGCTGCTGGCCTTGACGTAGTCGGCCAGATCGCTGGCCTTGGCATAGTTGGACAGGTCGGCGGTCTTGGCATAGGCGCTCAGGTCGCTGGCCTTGGCGTAGGCCGATAGGTCAGCCGTCTTGGCGTAGGCGCCCAGGTCGGCGGATTTGGCGTAGGGCTGCAGGACCCCGGCGTCGAGGTTGCCGGCCTTGAGGCAGCCCGAGCACTCCAGGGCTTCGGCGACGGCGGCGCGCAGCGCAAAGGGCGACGAGCCCAGGGGCTTGCGCGGCAGCTCGGGGTCCGAGCCAATCTGGATGCCAATCCAGGCGGCGGGCAGGCTGAGGGCGGCGGCGGCCAGCGGCGTCTTGGCGCCGAGCTGGTAGCTGAACTGCCCGCCCTTGGCGGCGACGGTGACGCCGCTTTCTGCCCAGACGGGGTTGCCGCCGGTCTCGGCGCTGTAGATGCCCACCGTCACGGTGTAGTTGCCGTCGGCGGCCGGGCCACCGCCAGAGGACATCAGCACGCCTTCGATGGCGGTGTTGGTGGGCACGGCGGCCATGGCGGCGGGTGCCATCCATGCGGCGCTGACGGAAAGGGCCGCCGTCAGGGCGGCGAGCTTGGACAATGGAGCCATCGGAAACCTCGCGAGCGAAGAGCAAACCACCGGCGCACTGCGCTGACTCCTGGTCATCGCCCGGCTGCTGCGCCACTGTAGCGAATGGCTGGCCGCTCGCGCAATTTTGCGGGGCGTCAAATCGAGCCAAAGCGCGGGGGGGCTGCAAAAAAGCAGCGGGCGCCGCAGGTCCGTGTTGCCACGGAGTCTGCGGCGCCCGCAAGAGGCGCTTGGCGCGGAACGGTCCCCGGAGGGCTACTGCTCCCAGCCGCCGGTGGCGGTGTCGAGGTCGTCGACGTACTGCAGGCCTGGAGGAAGGGCCAGAGAGTTGTTGTAGAAACCCATCACGGTGGCGCGTTCGTGGCCATTCCAGCCCGCGGGCATGTCGACCTGCGTTGCGCTGGTGGTGACAAAGATCACCGTGCTGACCCGATTGGCCGGAATCGTGAGGTTGACGGCGCCATTGCTCGAGCCCGACGTGTTCCAAGTATTGGCGCCGTTCACTGCGATGGAGGCGTATTCGCCCCAGCCCGAGTACGCGCTCCAGTACCAGTGCGGAGTCCAGGTGACGTTGGACCCGGTGGTGTTCTTTACGCGAAACAGGGCGGTGCAGACTCTTGCGGTCGTGGAAGAGTACATGATGTAGACGGTCGAGCAGACGTTGGCGTTCTTGCCCGGATACCGCTTCTCAGTGAACAGCGTACGGAGCACTTCCTTGTCGGCAGACATGCTCGACGCGTAGGCGCCGCCGTCGGTCCAGTTGCTTGGATTGTTGCCGCCGTACATGGCCGGGTTGTTGCCCATGAGCCAACTGAGGTTGTGATGGTGCGTGTCGAACATGGCCATGCGGAAAGTAGCAGGCAAATTCCCGTTGGTTTGAGCAGAGTTGACGCCCTTCACGGTCAGATCGCCGTCCACAATCAAGTTGCCCTTGATCTGGATCTTCTTGCTCGACAGGGTCTGGATGTTGACGGCCCAGTTGAACTTGCCGTCATAGACAAAGGGCGGCGTGCCGGGCGGGACCTGAATGGCCGCGATGTCCTTGACGGTGATCGACCAGTTGCCCTTGATGTTCTTGCCCAGCCAGTCTTTGTTCATGTCGCCGCTGACCAGCGCATCGCCGTCATTGTACTTGGCGACCACGGCCGTACCGGTCTTG
>CAIXGW010000145.1 GCA_903919145.1 uncultured Myxococcales bacterium | reverse complement strand
GGCCGCCAGTGGCCCACCCTTGCCGCCGGTGGAGCTGCGCTCCGGCCCCGAGGGCAACGGCCTGGAGCTCGACTTGGTGCTCGTCACGCCAACCGCCGTGCCGACGCCGCGCCCGCTGGCCCTCCAAGCCGCCGCCGACCTGCAACCCAGCTGGAACGCCACGTACACCTGCAGCCCAGAGCTGGCCACGGCGGCGCGGCGCGTTTTGGTGCGGTGGGCGCCGTGAATCGGCCGCGCGGTGTCGCCGGACCCAATCGACCGCATTGCAGAACATCCGCTTTGAAAGTGCAGCCCGCGGGCGCCTCACCCGCGCAGCAACGCCCTGTGTTGCTCAATCAGGTGCTCTACCACTTCTGGTTCCGCCAGAGTCGACAGATCCCCCATCCCCTCGTACTCGCTAGCGGCAATTTTCCTGAGGATGCGCCGCATGATCTTGCCGCTGCGGGTCTTGGGCAGGCCGGCCACCACGTGGATGACGTCGGGCGCTGCAAAGCCGCCAATGGCATGGCGAACCTGCTCTTTGAGCGAGCCAAGCAGACCGCCGTCGACCTCGACCCCTGAAGCCAGCAGCACATAGGCGTAGATGCCCTGCCCCTTGATGTCGTGGGGAAATCCGACTACCGCGGCCTCGGCGACGGCCTCGTGGCCGACCAGCGCGCTTTCGACCTCGGCGGTGCCCAGGCGGTGGCCAGAGACGTTGATGACGTCGTCGATGCGGCCGGTGATCCAGTAGTAGCCGTCCTGGTCGCGAGTGCAGCCGTCGCCGGTGAAGTACTTGCCGGGATACTGCGAAAAATACGTGGACTTAAAGCGATTGTGGTCGCCGTAGACGGTGCGGGCTTGGCCGGGCCACGGGGTGGTCAGGCACAAGGCGCCGGAGACGCCGTTGCCGGTCAGGACCGTGCCATCGGCGGGGTCGACGATCTCTGGCCGCACCCCAAAGAACGGCAGGGTCGCCGAGCCCGGCTTGGTCGGGGTGACGCCGGGCAGGGGGGTCAGCAGGATCCCGCCGGTCTCGGTCTGCCACCAGGTGTCGACCACCGCGCAGCGGCCTTCGCCGACCACGTCGTGGTACCAGCGCCAGATCTCGGGGTTGATCGGCTCGCCGACCGACCCAAGAATCCGCAGGGATTTTCTGCTGTAGCGCTGCACCGGCTCGTTGCCGGCGTGGGCGATGGCGCGCAAGGCGGTGGGGGCGGTGTAGAAGATGTTGATGCCCAGGTCATCGACCATCTGCCAATAGCGGCCGGCGTCGGGAAAGGTGGGCGTGGACTCAAACATCACGGTGGTGGCGCCGTTGGCCAAGGGGCCGTAGACGATGTAGCTGTGGCCGGTGATCCAGCCGACGTCGGCGGCGCAGCAGAAGATGTCGCCTTCGTGGTAGTCAAACACCATCTTGTGGGTAAAGGCGGTGTAGACCATGTAGCCGCCGGTGGTGTGCATCACGCCTTTGGGCTTGCCGGTGCTGCCAGAGGTGTAGAGCACAAACAGCGGATCTTCAGCACCCATCCACTCAACGGTGCAGGTCGACCGCTGCTTTAGGCACTCTTCCTCCAGCCAGAAGTCACGGCCGGGCTGCATGGCGACCTCGGCATCGGTGCGCTTGGCCACCAGCACTGAGTCGACAAAGCCAATGCCCTCTACCGCGCGATCGACGATCTTCTTGAGGGCGATCCGCCGGCCGCCGCGCACGCCTTCATTAGCCGTGACCACCACCCGGCACTTGGCGTCGACAATGCGATCGCGCAAGGCATCGGCAGAGAAGCCGCCAAACACCACCGAGTGTACGGCGCCAATCCGCGCACAGGCCAGCATCATGAAAGCCGTTTCTGGGATCATTGGCATGTAGATGCACACGCGGTCGCCCTTCTTGACGCCGTGGGCCAACAGCACATTGGCCATGCGGCACACCTGGTGCTTCATCTCGCGGTAGGTGATGTGGCGGTAGACGCCGGGCTCGTCGGCGGCCCAGATGATAGCGGTCTGGTCGGCGCGGTCCTTGAGGTGGCGGTCCACGCAGTTGTAGCAGGCGTTGAGGCGGCCGCCAGAGAACCAGGCGAAGTCGACTTCTTGGTAGTCGGCGTCGAGTACGTTGGTCCAGGGGTGAAACCAGGAGATCGCCTGGGCCTGTTGTTCCCAGAACCACTCGGGATTGTCCATCGACAGCCGATACAGCCGCTGGTACTCCTCCATCGACTTGAGGTGGGCGCGGTCGCGGATGTGGGGCTTGACGGGATACAGGTCGGCCACGGCGAACTCCTCTGCGAATTGGGGCAAGGCCCGTGGTTGTAGTCGCGGCGCGGATGGGGGTCAAGGGGGTGCTGCAGGGCCGAACAGCCAAAACCCATTGGATCGACTAGCCGCGCCGACAGCCTGCGGGCCAGCCGGCTATTTGGCGGCCAGCTCGTTCAGCTGCAAGCTCAGGAACACGCGCACGGTCAGGTTGCCCTTGAGGTCCCAAGTTGGCGCAAGGGCAACGTCAAAGCCCTTGTGCCCGGCACCAATGAGCGGCCCTGCCGCCGCCTCCAATACCCGCGGCGAGTGCTGCCAGGTCAGGTCGGCCATCGCGCCCAGCGACAGCGGCCCAAAGGCGTAGGTGCCGTCCAGCCAGCTGTAGTGCGCGGTGGGCCATGAAAAATCACCAAAGTAGCCCAGGCTGAGCGGCCCGTCTTCCCACAGCACCTCTACGTTGACCACGGGCTTGAACTCGTCGGCCGCATAGCCACCGACCTTGATCTCCAGGCCCAGGCGGTCTTCCAAGAAATCCCAGCGCGGCCCCATGTAGGCGCTGATCTCCCTGGTCCCCGGCGCCTGCCACAGATAGCCGGCCAGAGACAGCTTGGGCCAGCCCTCTTCTTTGGGCACTTCGGTGCCCACGTAGACCACCGACTGGGCGGGCGGCATCGCCTGAACCGGCGCGGCCACAGCCACAGCCAGTACAAGCAGCATCCAGAAGCAACAAAAACGGCGCATGGCGACTCCGCAGCAGGTCGGCCCATGCTGCGGCAGTGGCGCGCTGTTGTCGAGGGCTGGCCGGCCGCGTGGCCAAGCTTGTGGGGCCACGGGGACAGGCGCGGGCCTGTGGTCGACCGGCCCGCGGCATTGATCTACCCTCTGCACCGCGGCCGGCGCCGCCCCAGCGAGCCCCCATGCCCACCGCCAGCGAATTGATCACCCAGCTTGGGCTGCTGCCGCACCCCGAAGGCGGCTGGTACCGCGAGACCTGGCGCGACCCCTCGCCCGGCCGCGGCCACGGCACCGCCATCTACTACCTGCTGCAGTCGGGGCAGCGCTCGCACTGGCACCGGGTCGATGCCGTCGAGATCTGGCACGCCTATGGCGGAGACGGCTTTGCGCTGCAGATCTGGGACGGCCACACCCCGCCGCGCACGGTGCATTTGGGCGCCAACTTGGCCGCTGGCCAGGTGCCGCAGTACGCGATGGCCGCTGGACTGTGGCAGGCCGCCGCACCGCTGGCCGGGGCGCACGGCTGGGCGCTGGCCGGCTGCACCGTGTCGCCGGCTTTTGAGTTTGCCGGCTTTGAGATGGCCGCGCCGGACTGGCAGCCGCCGGCAGCGGCAGAGGGGACTCCCCCCATCGATGGGCAGGGCAAGGCCGCGGGCAGCCTGTGCGCCGGCGCCGTCGCCGAGCCGGTCGACCTGCCGTGGCCGCCAAGCCGCCACCTGGGGCGGGCCGATCTGACCGGCAGCTGGCAGTGGCGCCCGCAGCCCCAGGGGGCGGTCGTGGGCGAATTCACCATCGGCGAGGCGGCAGAAGGGCTGCCGGGCCACGTCCACGGCGGCCTGTTGGCGGCGCTGTGCGACGAGGCCATGGGCTGGGCGACCTGGATGAGCGGCTATGCAGCGCCGGGCGCGCGGGTGATGGCCGACTACCTGGCGCCGCTGCGGCCGGGCGAAACCATTAGCCTGCGGGCGCAGTTGCTGCGGGTCGAAGGTCGCCAGCTGCACCTGCAGGCAGAGATCAGCGGCGGCGGCCGGGTCAAAGTGCGGGCCTTTGGCCGCTACGTAGCCATCCGCCCCAGCGACTGGCAGGCGTTTGCCGGCTGGCCTGGCTTGGACCGGTTCACCCGCGGCTTCTAGGGCCTGTAAAAAATCAACTTGATTTTCTGGGAGGCCCATTTGCTTGCTGGGTGGGTCGCAAGTTCGCGTCTTTGCAAGCCGACTCACCGCTCCGATCTAAACACAACTCGATCGAGTTGGTGTTTTACGAGCCCTTAGGCGCCGCGTTCTGCGAGCGCCCTTGCGCGCGAACTACTTGAGTTCGCTTTCAATCCACCACAGCTCGACTGGAACAACGCCAAGGGCCGGGCGGCCCATTGAGCCAATGCCGCCCGGTACCTAGGAGCGCTGCCAGCGCGCTCGCAGGCGCTCCAGGGCGGGCCAGCGCAGCTGGCCAGCGCCGCGGGCCAGCACACCGGCCTCGACCAGCAGCAGCAGCACCAGCAGCACCAGCAGCGAGGTCCAGCCGGGGGCCGTCGCCAGACCGCTGGTGCGCTGGGGCCCTGGCTGCACGCCGACCAGCGCGCCCAGAGCCGCCTGGCTCAGATCGCTCTCGCCATCCGGCGGGGTCACGACCAGCGGCCGCGCGCCCAGCGCCACGCCGCCGCGCAGCTCGGTGGCCGCGTAGCGGCCCGGCTGGTCCAGCCCCGGCAGCGACCACACCCCCGCGCGCTGCAGGGCAGCCGACAGCACCCGGCGGCCGCCGGCTGCATCGCCGCCGTCCAGGCGCAATTCCATTTGATCGGCGCGGTCATCGCGAGAGAGCAGCGACGGCTCGCCCACGGCCACGGCGTCGCGGCGATCCACGGCCTGGGTGCCGGCCAAGGCGACAATCGTCTCATACAGCAGCGGCGGAAACCCGGGGTGCAGCGGCAGGTCGGTCCAGTCGCGGTCCAAAGACGTCGTCCACAGGGCTACGTGGCCGCGGCCCAGCTGGTCCAGCACCAGGGCAGGAGCGCCGTCGCTGAACTGGACCACCGCCGCCGCAGACAGCCGCGCCGAGGGTTGCAGCAGCGCGTATTGGCTGACATCGACGCGGGCCAGCCCCTCTCCTGCCAGGCCGGCCAGCCGCCGCTGCAGCCGCGCCACCGCCGCCGACGCTGCCGTCGCCGCCGAAGGCTCCTGGAGCTGCAGCGCCACGGGCCGCAGCTGTGTGCCCTGAGCACCCGCCAGACCGCCGCGCTGACCGACCACGTTGGCGGGCAGCAGCCCCTCCAGGTAGTGCTCTGGGCGCGGCGGCAGGTTGTCGCCCAGGGTGACCAGCACGCCTTTGCCGGCCCTGACCGCAGCCACCAGCGCTTCCAGCGCCTGCTGCGACGGCTCGGGCAAGTTGGCCAAGACCACCACGTCGTAGTTGGCCAGTGCGGCGGGGGTCAGCTTGTCGGCCGGCAGCGCGTCGACAGCCAGCTCGCTCGCCGCGCCAGCCACGGCCTCCAAGGCGCGCGCGGCAAAGAACACCTCGTCTTCCCTGGGGATGCTGCGCGGCGCACCGTTGACCAGGGCCACGCGGATGCTCGGGCGGGCGTCCAGCCGCACCAGCCGGCGGTTGTCGGCTTCCAAGCTGTCGCCCGGCAGCAGGACTTCGCCCCACTGGGTGCCAGGCGGCAGGGTAAAGGTGCGCTGGGCCCGCTCGCCCGGCTTGAGCTGCAGCAGGCTCTTGAGCTCGCGGTCGCCGGCGCGCACCGTCAGGTAGTTGCGAAAGGGCGCGGCGCCGTGGTGGGCCACGCTGACATCCAGGCGCACTTGCTCGCCAGCACGGTCGGCAGTAGCGGCGGCGCCGTCCGTCTGGCCGGTGTTGACCACCGCGCTGACGATGGCGGCATTGTCCAGCGAATCCGGGCGCAGCGCATCGACCGTCACCAGCACCGGCGCCCCGTTGATCGTCGAGGTCGGCGCCACGGCGGCCTGCCAGCCTTGGGCCTGCAGGTCGCTGAACAGCGCCACCCGCCGCGTCGGCAGGTCCGTGGCAGAGTCCAACAGCGCCTGCGCCAAGACAAAAGCCCGGCTGGCATCGTCGCGGCGCGGCTGGGGCTGCAGCCGGCGCAGCGCCTCCATGGCGGCCGCGCGATCCGCAGTCAGCTGGCGGGTCAGCGCCCGCGCCGGAAAGCCAGTGGCCACCACCGCGGCCCGCGAACCGCTGGGCAAGCGCTCCAGCAGGCGCAGCGCCCGGGTGCGGGCCTGGTCAAAGACGGTGCCGCCTTGGCGCTTGGCACCCATCGACATGCTGTCGTCGATCAGCACCACCACCGCTTGCACGCCGCTGCCGACGTCCACGCCATCGGTTCCGCCCAGCACCGGCAGCATGGGCCGCGACAGCGCCAGCGCCACCAGCGCCATGACACCGGCGCGCATCGCCACCAGGACCCACTCGCGCACATGCAGGGCGCGGGCCTTGCGCGGATTGGTGGCCAGAACAAAGTCCAAGGCAGAGAAGTGGATGACCGGGGCGCGCCGCCGCCCAAACATGTGCAGCCACACCGGCACCAGCGCGCCCAGCAGCCCAACAAGCATCCAGGGATGGCCAAACTCTATCATCGCGGGCCGCCGTCGCTGGCCATGGCGGGCAGCACGTCGGCCAGCAGCGACTCGGTATCGACCGCGGCCTCGCCGTAGGCGCCCATGTCGATGGGCGCAGACCCGTGGCGCTTGAGGCGAGCGGTGGCGCGCAGGACCTGGCGGATGAGGCCACGCGGATCGACCGACGTCTCGACCAGCAAGTAGCCGACGCCAGAGTGGGTGGCCAGACGGCTGAGGCTGGCGCAGTGGGCGCGCATCAGGTCCGTGTAGGCGTCGCGGATGACCCGCGGGTCCAGGTTGTGGCGGCGATCGGTCTCGCGGCAAGTAAACTGCGCCGGCGCGGCAAAACCCAGGTCCAGCTCGCGCGGGTGCAGCGTGTGCAGCAGCAGCACGTCCAGGCCAGAGCGCTGCAGAGCCACCAGTGGCGCCACCGCCTGATCCGGCGCCATCAGCACGTCAGAGGCCACGATCACCAGCCCACGCCGCTCCAGCCCGCGCCAGGTCGACGGCCCAAGCGCGTCCAGCCCAGCCAGCCCCTCTGGGCTCACCTTCTCCAGCCTCTCTGCCAGAATCGCAAAGTGGCGCAGGCCCGTGCCCGGCGCGACGGTCAGCTCAGGCCGCCCCAGCACCAGCAGGCCAACCGAATCCCCTTGGCGGACCAAGACCAAGGCAATGCAGGCCATCACCAGCCGCACCGCGTCGAATTTGTCGCCGTCCAGGTCGGCAAAATGCATCGAGGCCGAGCTGTCTACCACCAGCGTCAGGCTGGCGTGGACCTCCTGCTCAAAGCGCTTGATGTAGTAGCGGTCGGCGCGGGCATAGGCCTTCCAGTCGAGCTGCCGCAGATCGTCGCCGGGGCTGTACTCTTTGTGCTCGCTGAATTCGACGCCGCTGCCGCGCCGCAGCGACCGGTGCAGGCCGCCGGGCATGCCATCGCCGACCTGGCGGGCCGGCAGCTGCAGCGGCCCCAGGCCGGCCAGCACTTCGCTGGCGCGCTGGGCCAGCGTCAGGCGTTCGGTGCTGTCGTGGTCAGAAAACCAATGAAAAAGATGGGCGATCTGCGACTTGTCGTGCAGGGCGTCCTGGCCGCGCGGCGCCGGCATGCGCTCGATTGGCGTGCGCATCCCCGGGCTGGTCTTGCTCTCTGGGGCAGGCGCTGGCCGCGACGGGGTCAGCGGCTGCACAAACTGACCCATCCGCCGGGTCAGCGTCTGCCAGCGAAAGGGTCCGCGCCCGAGCATGGCCATGGTGCAACAACTCCACAAAATCCCTAGAGTTTATCTAGAGCCTTAGGCGGTGGCGACGGTCTCCAGCAGCTTGTCTACCAGCCGCCGGCCGTCCAGCCCCTCCGCCTCGGCACGGAAAGACGGCACGATGCGGTGGGCCATGGTGGCCACGGCCAGGGTCCTCACGTCGTCTAGGCTCACCGTGGTGCGGCCGTGCAGCGCGGCGCGGGCTTTCGCCCCCAGAATCAGACACTGCGATGCCCGCGGACTGGCGCCATAGGCTAGCAGAGGCCGCAAGGGCGCAGGGCAAGTGGCGTCGTCGGGCCGGCTGGCGCGCACCAGGCGAACGGCGTAGCGCAGCACGTGGTCGGCCACCGGAATGGCCCGCACCAGCTGCTGGATACGCAGCACTTGCTCGCGGGTCAGCACCGGCTCCAGAGTGGGCTGGGCCATGCCAGTGGTGCGGCGCACGATCTCCAGCTCGTCCTCGTAGCTGGGGTAGTCAAAGTGCACGGCCAGCAAGAAGCGGTCGAGCTGGGCTTCTGGCAAGGGATAAGTGCCATGCTGCTCAATGGGATTCTGGGTGGCCAGCACCAAGAAGGGCTCTTCTAGCACGTGCGAGACGCCGCCCGCGGTGACCTGGCGCTCCTGCATGGCCTGCAGCAGAGCGGCCTGGGTCTTGGGCGGGGTGCGGTTGATCTCGTCAGCCAGCAGGATGTGCGAAAACACCGGACCCGGCAGAAACCGGTAGCTGCGGTGGCCGGTGGCGCGCTCTTCTTCCAGCACTTCGGTGCCGGTCACATCAGACGGCATGAGGTCCGGGGTAAACTGCACCCGCCCAAACTTGAGCTGCAGGGTCTCTGCCAAGGTGTGGATGAGCGTGGTCTTGGCCAAGCCCGGCACGCCGATCGACAGGGCGTGGCCGCCGGCAAAAAGCGCAATCAGCAACAGCTCTACCACCGCATCCTGGCCGACCACCCGCCGCGCTACCTGGGCCAGCACCGCGTCGCGCGCCAGCCGGGTCAGCTCCAGCGCCTCGCCGTCATCCGCGGGCAAAGGGGTGGCCGGAAACGAGGCGGCAGGCCAGGCGACACCCGCGGGCGTCGATGCTGCGGCTGGACCCACAATACCCAACGCCAGCGGGGTTGGCTGCGAGGCGAGGCGCACCGGGTCAGGGTTGCGCTCAAGAGGCTCTTCGGCCATCGGAGTTCCTCATGCTTGGCAAGGCGTTGGCTAGGGATCGCCGTCGCGCGGCCGCACCGAGCGCGCGGGCTGTAACGTCAGACCGATCGCCAACACGGCGATGTGCTGGGTGCGGCTGGCAATCCCCACCTGATCGGCGAGTTCGGCGTAGAACCCAGCGGCGCTGTTGGCCGGCTGCCAATGATAGCGGATTGCCGCAGCCACTGCAGCGACCGAGCCTTCGTTGACTTCGGTCGACAGGCCCAGACCAGCAAGACCAGACAATTCAAGGCGATGCGAAGCCCTGGCCCACAGGGCCCAGCCCGCACGGCCTTGCAGCAGCACCCTGGCGCGCGAAAACTGGTCGACCCAGCGCAGCACGCCGAACTGGGCGCCAAAGCGCCAGCGCTGCCATGGCTCCAGCTCCACTCCCAGCAGCGCCCCAACGTGATCGCCCGGGCCCCCCAGGTCGTTGCGCAGGTGAACGCTGCCCAACAGGCCGACCTGAAACAGAAAATCGCGAGCACTGTCGCGCGGCGAGCGCGGCGGCGGGCCAAAGCGCGGCCAATCGGCGGGGCCAGGCGCCGGGACGGCCAGCTTGGCGCGGTGATCGAGCTGAGGAGTGCGCTCGATCTCGCCGCCCAGCACCTCTAGCAAGGCCGCTGCATAGTCGCCGTAGACGGCGGGCGGTGTGGTGGCCCGATCGAGGCGGTGCGTCGCAGACATGCGGATCCACCGGGCAAAGGCCTGCCGCGCCCCCGTCCGCTGGTCCAGGCGAGCCGAGGCAAAGGCCAGCAGCCGCCAGCGCTCGCCCTGGTCGGCGGGGCTCAGCCCTTCCAGGCCGGCCGCTGACGGGTCCAGCAGGCGCACCACGCAGGCAAAATCGCCCTGCGCATAGCAATTTTGCGCCTGAACTACGGGGCTCTGAGCTACTGGGCTCGGGGCTGCCGGGCCACTGGGGGCCGCTGCGGGCGCGGCCACGGCAAGGCCAGGGCTGACGCAGGCCAAGGCCCACACCAGCCCGGTGGCCGCAGCCAAGCCCATGGCCCCAAAGCCGTTGTTCGCGCAGCCGCGCTGGCCGGTCTTCACAACCGCTACGCCGGAAATTCTTCGGTGACGGTCTTGTCTAGCTGCTGCTGAACCATGCCTTTGGCCATCTTGGCGGCAAAGCCCTTGAGCTCCAACTCAACGGTCAAGTTGGTCGGATTCACGGCGAACTCGGCAGAAAAGAACTTGCCCGAAGCGGTGGCGCCGGTCTGATCAGCGTTCCACTCGATCTTGTCGATCATGCCCGGCCGGCTAGCCTGGAACTTGCCGATGAGCTTCTGCAGCTTCTGCTTGCTGGTCTCCAGGTCAAACTGATGGCGGCGGTTCATGGAGATGTCGGCCATGGATTCCTCTTTACGGATAAGCTGTTGAGGGATGAACCCCAGCACAGGTTGGTCGGCTGGTGGCCCAGCAGGTTGCGGCCAGCGCCGACGGTGGCGGCGCGGCCAAGAGTCGTCGCAATGGCGCGGCAGGTCAAGACAGGTCGGCGCTGATTTGCGGCCACGGGCGTGCGATCAGGGCTCTGCCTGGGTCAGATAGGCGCGAAAGAAGCCAATCCTCTCGGTGCCGCGCAGAACTTCGCCAAACACCAAGCCTTCGCCAATGGTGCCGCGCAATTGCCTGCGGTCCGTCGGCTTGCCTGCTTCCTGGGCGCAGGTGGGCTGGGCCAGGTCGTACTCAAGGTCGACATCGCGGCCGCGCACATCGATCCGGCACAGGTCGTGGGCGCCGGGACTGCCGTCCTTGACCGCGATCCGGCCCGACTTGCCGTCGCCCGCGACCTCTATGCGCAGGTCATAGGCAGCGATCGGACCGACGTCCGCAGTTCCCTGCCAGCGGCCAGCCAGAGCGGCCGTGCAGCCTGCGTTGAAACCGCTGGCGACGACGATGGTAAAGAGGACGGTAGTCGAGAAGAGAAATCGCTTCATGGCCCAACTCTAGGCCGGTCGCGGCAAACCGCAAGAATCTGGATCAATCGCCAAACCTTTGCCCACCAAAAGGAAAATTTCGCGATTGCCCGCTGGCCCGGCAAGGCCGCTGTCGGCCTGGCCCAGAAGCTGAGCTCCCAACTGCTGGGCGGCAGCGACGACCCGCTGGGCAATCGCCCGGCGCAGCTCGTCATCCCTTACTACCCCGCCGGCCGGCACTTCGCCGCGCGCGGCCTCAAACTGCGGCTTGACCATGGCCAGCAGCCGCCCGCCCGGCGCCAACACGCCCAGCAGCACCGGCAGCAGCCCGGCCACGCCAATAAAGGATACATCAACGGTAATTAGCTGCGGCTCAAATGGAAGCTGCTGCGCCTGCAGCTGGCGGGCGTGGGTGCGCTCCAGCTGGGTGACGCGCGGGTCGCGGCGCAGCTTGTCGGCCAGCAGGCCATAGCCTACGTCCAGCGCGATGACCCGCGCGGCGCCGCGCTGCAGCAGGCAGTCAGTAAAACCACCTGTTGATGCACCTACATCCAAGCAGTGTAAGCCAGTGACGTCCAGCTGCAGGGCCTCCAACGCGCTTTGCAGCTTGAGCCCGCCGCGCGAGACATAAGGCCCGGCTTTGACGCCGGTCAGCCGCACGGGCGCATCGGGCAAGGTCGGGGCGCCCGGCTTGTCGACGCGCTGCTCGCCGACCACAACCTGACCCGCCAGCACCAGCGCCTGGGCCGCGCGGGTGTCTTCGGCCAGCCCGCGGGCCACCAGCAGCTGATCCAGGCGCATCCGCGCAGCCTTGGCCATGCTAGCCGTCTGTCCGAAAGAGGCCGCGAAAAACGGCTGGCTGCTCAGACCCGTTGGGCCGACCCTGGACCACTGACGGGCTCCTAGAGGCTGCCAAAGGGCGCAGTCTTGGGCGAATCGGCGGTGCCGGTCAGCTGCTCGATGCGCAGATCAGCGGCGTTGAGGATGGCCGCCGCCTGACCGCTGAGCTTCATCCCGCGCTCAAAGGAGGTCAGGCTCTCTTCCAAAGACAGCTTGCCCCCCTCCAGATCGCCGACCAGCTTCTCCAGCTCTGCCAGAAGCACTTCAAACTTTGGCTCCGGCCCATCTTCGGCAACTGCGCCTGAATTGGAAGGCGTTGTCGTGGGGGAATTGGGCTGTGCCATGATCGCTCCGCTGGGGATAGACAGCCGGCAGTATACAGCGCCCGGCGATTCTCTGCTACGCTGCACACCGGAGCGCAGCCTTGTGCTGCCTACTACCCAAAGGCGCAGATTCAATCCGGGTTGGCTACCGGCGCTCTTGCCCAGGCTTTGAGTCATGCTGCTGGGTCCATCTTCAGACCCCAAACCAAGTCTGTTCCGCAACCCGGAGCGAACTTTGGGTTTTGGGCTACTAGCGGGGCTGATCTGATGTCTTCTGCTGCTGCGACCCTCAAGGCTCCGCCGTCTTCCCATGCACCGCTGGCCTCTCCCCACCACGAGACGGAAGTAGAGCTCATCGACCAGCCGCAGGCGCTGGCGGCCCTGCTGCAGGCCCTCAACAGCGACGAGCCTGTCGCCATCGACACCGAATTCCACAGCGAACGCACCTATATCCCGCGGCTGATGCTGCTGCAGGTGGCCACCGCCAGCCGGGTGTGGCTGATCGACCCGCTGAGCCTGGACCTGCAGCCGGTGATCGAGTTGCTGGCGCGCCCCGGTCGGCTGGTGATTGGCCACGCCGTGCGCAACGACCTGCGGATCCTGTGGCAGGTCTATGGTGTGCGCTTTGGCATGGTGCTGGATACCCAGGTGGCCGGCGCGTTTCTGGGCCACGGCCTGCAGATCGGCCTGGGGCCCCTGCTGCACCGCGAGCTGGGGATCAAGCTGGCCAAGGGCGAGCAGATGGCCGACTGGAGCCAGCGCCCCCTGCCAGAGAAGCTCAAGACCTACGCCGCTGGAGACGTGCTGTACCTGGCCACGCTGTGGCAGCAGATGGCCGACCGCCTCCACCAGACCGGGCGGCTCGCCTGGGTAGAGCAGGAGTGCCGCGAGCTGAGCGAGCCGACTCAGTTCGACCGCGATCCGGACCAAGCCGGCGACCGCGTGTCTGGCGCCCGCCGCCTCGATCCGCGCGAGGCCGGCATTGTCTATGCCCTGGCCGCCGAGCGCGAGCGCCTGGCCCAGCAGGAAGACGTGGTTCCCCACTTCCTCTTGCCTGATGAGATGTTGTTGGCCCTGGCCAAGGCCCAGCCGCGCACGGTTCGCGACTTGCAGGGTGACCGCCGGCTGCAGCAGCGCGGCGTGCACCGCCATGGCCAGCGCTGGATCGATGCCATCGCCGTGGGGCTGCGCAACCCCGTGCACCGCGCGCCAAGCCGGGCGCCGCCGCCGCCAGAGCTGGAGGCCGTGGCCGCCCTGGCCATGCTGCAGCTGTCTGACTTGGCCAACCGCGAGCAGGTGGCGCCGCAGCTCCTGCTCAAGCGCGACACCCTGCTCAATGCCCTGCAGGATCAGCCGGATTCTGCAGACGTCCTGGCCGAGGCCTGCGGGCTGCACGGCTGGCGGCGCGAGCTGGTGCTGGAGCCGCTGTGGCAGTTTCTGGCCGGCAAGGTCCAGGCCCGCTGCGTTGGCAGCTCAGAGAGCGGGTTCCGCCTGACCTTCTCGGCCGTCGCAGGCCAAGACTGACCTGGCGGCTCCCTTGCGGCTGATCTGCAGATCAACTCAATAGTTTCATGACAATATAACAACGCGCTCCTTCCGGACCGCAAACCTGACACAGCTGTCAGCGGGCGATCGAAGAATTTGCGTTGCGCTGGCGCGAGCTTATGGTGAATTCAGAGGCCGCTCAGGCTGCGGCCGCTGAGGCTATCATGGACAGCGAACCCGACCCTGGACCTTCTGCCTGGATCGCCGCCGCCCTGGCCACTTGGCTGCTCATCCTGCCCGCGCCCGCCGCCGCTGAACAAAGCGCTGCACGCCCCCGCCCGTCGGCCGGCCCGGCTTGGCCCACCTTGCCCTTTAGTGGCTATATCCCTGGAGAATTTGCCTACGTGCGCGAGCGGCCGACCGCGGCCTCTAAGCTCATCGCCCTGTTGCGCACCGGCGACCAGGTGGTGGTGCGCGCCTGCCAGCCCAGCTGCGATGCCCCGCGGGCTTGGGCCCTGCTCGACCCGCGCGGCGCGCTGCCCCTGTCGTCCCTGCGCACCGGCGCGCGACCGCTGGCGGAGCAGAGTGGCGGCAGCGACGCGGTCTACTTCTACGGCCGCCTGCCGCGCAACGCCGCCAAGGTCTACGCCGCGCCCTCTGACAAAGCCAAGGTCTTGCGCAAAGAGAAGGCCGAGTACCGGGTCGCGTTTGTGCCCGACGCCCACCTGGCGCAAAGCGGCTGGCTGCGGCGGCCAGACGGTGGCTACATGCGCGTCCAGGACGTCAAGCTGTACCAGCCCAGCGTCTTTGAGGGCGCCCACGACCCCGCTGGGGCGCTGGCCTTTGTGCGACGCAAGGTGGCGCTTCGCCCAACGGGAGCGCGGACTCCGCCCAAGGATCCGAGCCAGGTCCAGTGGCACCAGCGCTACGACCGGCTGCCCATCCAGGGCGTGCGCGCCGGCAAGGTGCTGCTAGCCGACGGCTGGCTGCCGCGCAGCCTGGTGCGGATCGCCCAGCCGATGCAGCGGCCCAAGGGGGTGGCGGCGCAGGCCAAGTGGATGCACATCGAGCTCTCTGAGCAGGTCCTGACCGCCTATGAAGGAGACAAGCTGGTGTTCGCCACGCTGATTTCCTCAGGCAAGCAGGGCACCTCCACCAAGGCGGGGCGCTTTGAGCTCTACGGCAAGACCATCCACGGCACCATGCGCGGCAAGCCCTGGGATGACTACTACGCGGAAGAGGTGCCCTACGTCATGCACTACGACGCTGGGCGCGCCCTGCACGGCGCCTACTGGCACGACCAGTTTGGCGTGACCAAGAGCCACGGCTGCATCAACCTGTCTCCGGCCGACGCCGCCTGGCTGTTCGCGTGGATTCCACCCGGCCTTCCCGCGGGTTGGCACAGCGTGCTGCCGATCAACTGGGGAGCCGCGCCGGTGGTCGTGCTGGTCGACAAGCCCAGCAAGCGCCAGACGCGCCCGCAGGTGCTGGCAAGCCTCCCCGCCGCCGCCAGCGGCCGCGATCTGGCCAAGCGCTGACGCCATAGCAGAGCCGCCGCCGGCCGCAGTGTGGACTGCAGTTTTTGGGTGAACTAGTGCCTCCCGGCGCCGTCAAAGTCCATGTCGATCGTGGCCTCTGTGTGGTCTTCGATGCGCACCTGCAAGGTGTTGGTGCCGCCGCTAGGCCAGTCGACGCCGGCGGTCACCACCAGCGGGTCGCCGCGCTTCATGCCATAGCGTTTTTGCAGGATGTCTCTGGCCATTTCGACCATGGTGCCCAAGCGATCGCGGCGGGTGTCAAAGCCCGGCAGCACGATCGGATGCACCCCCCAGTACAGCAGACAGCGCCGCGCCACCCAGTCGCTGGCGCAGAAGGCCAGCACCGGCACCGGCGGGCGAAACCGCGAGATCCGCTCTGGTGTCAGGCCACTGCGGCTAAAGCAGGCGATGGCAAAAGCCGGCAACTGCTCGGCCAGACGCGCCGCCATGTGGGCAAATTCGCCGTTGATGCGCTCGATGTGGGTGGCTGGACCGATCGGCGGCAGCCGCAGCGGCGCGCGGTTGGCCCGGTCTTCCATGCGGTACGCTTCAGCCTTGCGCACAATGCCGTCCATGGTGTCGACCACCAGGTAGGGTCTGGCTCCGACCGAGGTCTCGCCAGACAGCATCACTGCATCGCCGCCGTCGAGGATAGCGTTGAAGACATCGGCAGCTTCGGCGCGGGTCGGCACCGGGTTGGCGATCATCGACTCCAGCATCTGGGTGGCAATGATGCACGGCTTGCCCTGCTTGCGGGCGGCGATGACCAAGCGCTTCTGCACCCCCGGCACCGCTTCAAAGCCCAGCTGCAGGCCCAAGTCGCCGCGGGCCACCATCACGCCGTCGCAGGCCTCCAAGATCGCGTCGATGTGCTCGACCGCTGCAATGGTCTCGATCTTGGCAACGAGCCGCGGCAGCGGCCGGGTCGACGAGACCTGCTGGCAGCTGGCGTGGTCCAGCATAAACGCCCGCACCCGCTCGAGATCCCCTGGGGTTCTGACAAAAGACAGGGCCACATAGTCCACGCCCTGGTCCAGGCAGAACTGCAGGTCGCGCTGGTCCTTGGGGGGAAACGGGTCCAGGTCCAGGTCCAGCTCTCGAACGGTCAGGCCTTTCTTGGAAAACAGCGTGCCGCCCGCCACCACCTGTGCCCGCAAGTGCCGCGGCCCCATGCCGGTGGCTTCGACAATCAGGTCGCCGTCACCAAACAGAATCGCCGGACGGCTGGCGGGATGCTGCCGCCACAGATCGCGCAGGCCCTGCAGCAGCGCGCTGCCGGTCGGCTCGGGCACGGGGATCACCACCGCCGCGGATCCATCGGCTTGGACTTCGGCTGCGGGGTCGTAGTCGGCGCCTTCAGGCAGCAGCACTACCGTGGCCCCTTCGACCAGCTGCAGCCCTGCCGCGGCGACGCTGCCGATGCGGACTTTGGGCCCCTGCAAGTCGGCCATCACCGCCAGCCGTGGCGCGTGACCGGGCTCGGTTGGCTGATTGGCCCAGTCTAAAATGGCCTTTTCTTTGGCGTAGCCGGCGTCGCAGTGCGACATGTTCAAGCGCAGCACATCGACGCCAGCCTCGCACAGCTTGTGCAAGAAGACGTCGAAGGTGGGCTCGGGGCACTTGCCAATGGTGGCGACGATGCGCGTTTGCCGCGCGGGCGAACCTTGGTGACGCTCCATTCGCCGCTAGCCCTCCAGCATGGTGGCGATGGCCCGCAAGCTCTTGGCGGAATCGGCACTGATGCGGCGGCGGGCGTCGAGCTGCGACTCCAGATTGGCCAGGGTGGTCGCGGCAATCCCCAGGTCGCCGCGCTGGGCCGCCAATTGCTGCTCTTGGCCAACCAACTGCTGGTTCAGGCTAGAGATCTGCTGCGACTGCGTGGCGACCTCGTGGCGGGCCGAGGCCAGCTCAGCGCGCAGCTTGGCCAGCTCGTCGGCGTGGTCAGCTTGCAGCAGGTCACCGCGCATCCGCGCCTCTACCGCCGCGTCGCGAGCCTGCTCGGCCCCGGCCAGACGCACCTGCAGGTCGCCCAGGTTCTGGCGCAGCGCCAGCAGCTCTTCTTGCCGCTCTGGCTGGGCGGCGCGCTTGGCCTGATCCAGCTCTTCGCGCAGCTTTTCATTCTCTGCTTCCAGCCGGGCAATCGACGCCGCCGAATCCTGCAGCCGCTCCACAAAGGAGGTCAGCTCGGTGAACATCGCCTGGGCGCCGCTAGGCTGGCGGCGTGCCGCAGAGGCGGACTCGACCTGCACTGCGGCGGCCGCTGCTGGCGGCGCGGCAACGGCCACCGCTGCCGGTTCAACCGCCGCTGGCGCGACCGCGGCGGCAGCCACCGGCTCCGCTTCAGCCACCTGCGGCTGTGGCGCCTCTTGGAATTCTGACGTCGCCTCGGCCTGTGGCTCGCTCTCCATGTCCTCGATCAGCTCGGCCAGATCCAGGTCCTCAATGGGCTCGGCAGAAGCCGAGACTTCCTCGATCAGGTCGGCCGTCACCACTTCTTCGACGGGCTCCAGGGAGTCGAAGTCGGCGCTGTCGAGGTCAGAGGTGTCGCCGTCGGCGCTTTGCAGGTCGGCGCTGTCCAGCTCAACACTGTCCAACTCAACGCTGTCCAACTCAACACTGTCCAACTCAACACTGTCCAACTCAACGCTGTCCAACTCGACTTCCTGGTCAGGGCCCTGGACGTTGGCAGCAGGTGCCGCCGCTGGAGCTGCCGCGACCGGCTGAACCGCGGCTTCGGGCCCCGCGGTCTCTTCCAGGTCAGCGCCGTCCAGCTGCAGCTCTTCGACGTCGCCATCCAGATCTTCTACCATCTCTTCCAGCAGATCGCTGGCCAGCAGGTCGTTGTCGCCGCCGTTGCCGCCCAGCTCCTCGCTCAGGGCTGGCAGCTCTTCCAGGGTCATCTCCTCCACGGACATGTCTTCCATGGACAGATCGCCCTCGTCGAGCTCCTCCAGCAGCTCGTCTTCCATCATTGGCAGTTCTTCAAGAAGCTCTAGGGCGTCGGCCTCCAGCGTCTCGGTCTGCAGCTGCTCGGCGCGGCGGGCGGCATCGCCATAGGAGCCCAGCACGTCGTTGGGGCCGGTGGTGCCTGTCGGCGGCAGCTGCGGTGCTTCGTCAGCGGCGCTGAATTCGTCTGAGGCAGAAAGGGCGTCGGCCGGGATTTCTTCCAGCGCACTCTCTCCCGACAGGCCCAGTAGCTGGCCGATCGCCGGCCCCACTTCTTTTTGGATACGCGACTGAACGATGTAGCTGTCCGCCACCTGCTTGCCTTTTTGGTGGCGCTTGACCTCGTCGCGCTGGTCGTCGCGGTAGACCACCATCAGCCGCGGCTCGGTCTGGCCTTCGCGGCGCAGCGTCGTCACCGTGGCCAGAGCGCGGCGCAGCGTCGGCCCGAGCACGATCAGCTTGGGCTGACGTTCTTGAATGATCTTGGCGGCATCCTCAATCGTTGCCACGGAGAGCAGCGGCATGGACAGGTGGTTCTGCAACTCGCGCTCCAGCACCTTGGTGCCGCCCACCAGCAGGGCATTCGACTCGGACATGCTGCCTCCCCCGCAGGCCGGACGGCAAAGGGCCGACTCTGAGTTGCGGAGCAGCGATTTTCACGCCAAACGGGGGCTTGGGTCAAGGACGCCACCTGGGCACGCCGTCAAAAAGCTCCGTCTGCGCTTGAATTCACCCGGCCGTGCCCTTACCCTACGCGGCCCGCGGCACCCGTGCAGCAACTGCCCGCCGCGCAAGGTTCAACCATGCTCGAGACGATTACCAAAGGCTTTCGCTCCGCCCGCCACCGCCTGCAGGGCTACCGCGAACTCGACGAAGACACCCTAGAAGAGGTGCTGGCCGACATCCGCACCAGCTTGCTGGAGGCCGACGTCGAATTTGGCGTGGTCAAGCGCTTTTTGGCCGAAGTCAAAGCCAAGGCCTTGGGCGAAGTCGTGCAATTGCGCGCGACCGACAGCGCTGGCCAGACCCGCAAGGTGTCGCCGCAAGACCACTTCATCAAGATCTGCCACGACGAGCTGCTGGCGCTGATGGACCCTGGCGAGCCGGGGATCGCGCTCAAGGCCAAGGGCCCCACCACCATCATGATGGTCGGTCTGCAGGGCTCTGGCAAGACCACATCCGCCGGCAAGCTTGCTAACTTGTTCAAGAAAGAAGGCAAGTCGGTGTTGATGGTCGCCGCCGACGTCTACCGTCCGGCCGCCATCGATCAGCTCAAAGTGCTGGGCCAGCGCCTGGAGGTACCGGTGCACTCGGTGCCCGGGATGATGCCGCCCGACCTGTGCCGTACGGGCCTGGAGGAGGCCAAGCGCATCGGCGCCGATGTGGTGATCTTTGACACCGCCGGCCGTTTGTCGATCGACCAGCAGCTGATGGACGAGCTGGCCACGATCAGAAAGCAGACCCCGCCCGATCACGTGCTGCTGGTCATTGACGCCATGATCGGCCAGGACGCCGTCACGACCGCCAAGCACTTCAATGAGAAGGTCGGCATTGACGGGGTGGTGCTGACCAAGCTCGACGGCGATGCCCGCGGCGGCGCGGCGCTGTCGGTCAAGATGGTCACGGGCGCGCCGGTCAAGTTCGTCGGCATGGGCGAAGGGCTAGATAAACTAGAGGCATTCCGCGCCGAAGGCATGGCCAGCCGCATCTTGGGCATGGGCGACGTCGTCAGCTTGATGAACGACTTCTCCAAGCTGGTCGATGAAAAGAAGGCCGAGCAGGACGCCAAGAAGCTGCTGAGCGGCAAGTTCACCCTGGGCGACTTCCTCGACCAGATCAAAATGCTCAAGAAGATGGGCTCGCTGCGCGACGTGATGGAGAAGCTGCCCTTCTTCTCAGACGCGCTGGCCGACGGCGTCAAGTTTGACGACAAGGAGCTGGTGCGCATTGAGGCGATCATCCACTCCATGACGCCAGAGGAGCGCAAGAAGCCGCAGATCCTCAACGCCCGCCGCATTCAGCGGGTGGCCCGCGGCTCCGGTCGCAAGCCGCAGGACGTGCTGGAGCTGGTCCAGCGCTACGAAGTGATGCGCCAGATGATGCAGCGCATCGGCCAGGCGCCGGGATTGCTGAGCCGGCTGCCGGGGTTTGGCCAGATGGGTCAGCTGGCGCGCATGAAGGGCGGCGGGGTCGACCCGTTCTTTGACCAGCTGGAAAAGATGGCCCAGCCCAACATCACCGCCGGTCAAGCCGGGATGGCGCCGGCGCTGGCGCGCGGCAAGGGGCTGCCTGGCATGGGCGGCTTTCCGGGCGGCATGCCGGGGATGCCGGGGATGCCGGGAATGCCGGGCTTCAGCCCCGACATGGACAACCCCTTTGGCGGCATGGACTTTGGCGGATTTGGCGGCATGCCCGGCATGGGCGCCCAGCCCAAGCTGCCGCCCAAGCGCGAGATCGACCGCGACGACCGCAAGAAGAAGAACAAGGCGGCGGCAGACGCGCGCAAGAAGAACCGCAAGAAGTAGCGCCGATCTGAGAAGAAGTGCTTTGTGGTCGCCGGCCAAAGCCGCCCCCTGACCTGCTACCGGGAGGACCGCCGATGAGCGCAGTCAGCCAGGACCCGCCCTTCCTTTCGGTGGTGGTGCCCGTCTACAACGAAGAAGAGTCGCTGGCACCGATGCACGCCGCCCTTCTTGCCGCGCTGGAGCCGTGGGGCAAGCCGTTTGAGGTCATCTACGTCGACGATGGCAGCCGCGACGGCTCCTTTGAAGTGCTGCGGCAGCTGTGCAGCGACCCGCGCTTCAAGGCCGTGCGCTTTCGCCGCAATTTTGGCCAGACCGCGGCGATGGCCGCCGGCTTTGAGCACGCCCGCGGCGAAGTGATTTGCCCCATCGACGCCGACCTGCAAAACGACCCCACCGACATCCCCAAGCTGGTCGCCAAGCTCGACGAAGGCTTTGACCTGGTGGCCGGCATCCGCGAAAAGCGCCAAGACAAGGCCCTGACCGTCGTCATCCCCTCGCGCATCGCCAACAAGATCATCGCCCGGGTCACCGGCGTCGCCTTGAAGGACAACGGCTGCACGCTCAAGGCCTTTCGCGCCGAGGTCCTGCACGACGTGCGTCTGTACGGCGAGGCCCACCGCTTTATTGCCGCCTTTGCCGCCATGGCCGGCGCCCGCATCACCCAGATGCCGGTGCAGCACCACGCGCGGCGCTGGGGTCAGAGCAAGTACAACCTCTCCAAGACCTTTCGCGTCGTCCTGGACCTGATCACCGTGCGCTTTCTGCTGGCCTACGCCACCAAGCCTACCTACTTCTTTGGCCGCTTCGCCTTTGGCTGCTTTGGCTTGGGCAGCGCGTCGCTGTTGTGGACGTTGTTCAACAAATTTGCGATGGGGATTTTTGTCAAAGATCAGCCGCTGTTCTTGGTGGGCATCTTCTTCTTGCTCTCTGGCCTGCACCTGCTGCTGTTTGGCCTGCTGGCCGAGCTGAACATGCGCACCTACTACGAGTCGCAGGGCAAGCCGACCTACTTTGTGCGCGAGCGGCTCAATGTCGTAGCGCCAGCGCGGGTTTGAGCCATGTGCGGGATTGCCGGCTGGGTGTCGACCCTTCCTGAGCGCCTGGGGCCCGAGTCCGCGCAGCTGGCCGAGCAGATGGGCCAGGCCCTGCGCCACCGCGGCCCGGATGACAGCGGCGTGTGGCTGCAAACGCCTGCCGATCCCAGCCGAGCCGGCGGCTGCGTGCTGTCTTTCCGCCGCTTGTCGATCGTCGATCTGGCCGGTGGCCACCAGCCCATGGGCAACGAAGATGGCCAGGTCCAGGTCGTCTTCAATGGCGAGATCTACAACCACCTGGAATTAAAACAGCAACTCCAGGCAGCCGGCCACCACTTTGTCACCCACGCCGACACCGAAGTGCTGGTCCACGGCTGGGAGCAGTGGGGCACCGACCTGCTGCCCAAGCTCAACGGCATGTTCGATCTGGCCATCTGGGACGGCCACCGCCGCAGCCTGCTGCTGGCCCGCGATCGCTTCGGCAAAAAGCCGCTGTTCGTTGGGGTGGCGGATGGTGGCCAAACCCTGGTCTTTGGCTCTGAACTCAGCGCGGTCCTGCGCCATCCCGCCGTAGACCGCACCGTCGATCCGCGCGGCCTGTGGTCGCTGCTGGTGCTGGACTACATCGCCTCGCCGCGAAGTATCCTGCAGCAGGTCCATACCTTGGAGCCCGGCGCCTTTTGGCTGTGGCAGGCTCCGGCGGGCCACGAGCACCAGGACCGCCCCGTTCTGACCCAGGGCCTGTGGCACGCCCCCCAGGCCGTTGATCCCCAGCTGGCCGCCCTGCCCTTGACCGAGGCGCTGGCCGAGCTGGACCGCCGCCTGCTCAAGGCCACCGAGCGCCGGCTGATGGCCGACGTCCCCCTGGGCATCTTCCTCTCTGGCGGCATCGACAGCTCGCTGGTCGCTTGGTACGCCGCCCAGCTGCGGCCCGCGGGCCAGCTGGACACCTTTGCGATTGGCTTTGAAGACAAGACCTTTGATGAGTCGAGCCACGCCCGCACCGTGGCCCGGCACCTGGGCACCCGCCACCACGAGCGGATCCTGACGGCAGACAAGGCCCTGGAGCTGGTGCCGTGGGTGCTCGATCGCCTGGACCAGCCGCTGGCCGATCCCTCTATCATCCCAACCACTTTTCTGTGCCAATTTGCCCGCGAGCAGGTGACGGTGGCGCTTGGCGGCGATGGCGGAGACGAGTGGTTTCTGGGCTATCCCACCTTTGGCGCCCACCGGCTGGCCCGGCTGTGGGACCGGCTGGGCCTGGGGATCTTGCAGCCGCTGGCGGCCAAGACCTTGGCGCTGCTGCCGGTTTCTTCGGGCAACTGGTCGCTGGAGCAGCAGGCCAAGCGCTTTGTCAAAGGTCTAGCCGAGCCGGCTGGCCTGCGCCACTTCGCCTGGATCGGCGGACTGCCCGGCCAAGAGGCCACGGCGCTGCTGCACCCAGACGTCCGCCTCAGCTTGCTGCGCGAAGACACCGCTGCACCGCCGCGCCGCCCAGAACCAGCCGAAGTCCTGGCGGAGTCCTGGCGACAATGGCGCGACCACAGCCGCGACGACATGGACGCCCTGGCGGCCCACTATGCGCGCTTCTATTTGGCCGACGGCGTCCTGCAGAAGGTCGACCGCGCATCGATGCTCCACAGCCTCGAGGCGCGCGCGCCCCTGCTCGACCCCGAGGTGGTGGCCCTGGCGCGGGCGCTGCCGACATCGGCCAAGCTGCACGGCCGCACCACCAAGTGGGCCCTGCGCGAGCTGGCGCGGACCAGGCTGCCGCCAGTCATCACCCAGCGACCCAAGAAGGGCTTTGGGGTGCCGCTGGCGGCCTGGCTGCGCGGGCCCCTGCGTGGCTGGATGACCGACGTGTTGTCACCCGCCGCGGTGGCCCAGACCGGCCTGCTCGACAGCGCCGCTGTGCAGCGCCTGATCGGCGAACACCTCAGCCAGCGCGCCGATCACAGAAAGCCGCTGTGGGCCTTGCTGGGCCTGATGACCTGGCTGAACCGCCAGCGCGGCGCGGTCTGAGCCATGGCGGCGCCGCAGCCAAAAACCGCGCAAGCGCTTGGCATCCTGATCGGCATCGACGTGCACGCGACCGGCGCGGCGCTGGTGGCCATCGACGCCAGCGGCCAGGTGGTCGATGTGCGCCAGCTGTGGCAGCCCGCCGAGGTGGCGAGCCTGGCTCAAGCGTGCCGGGTCCTGAAAGCGCGCTGGAGCGAGCCGGTGCTGGGGGTGGCGGTGGCCTGCGCCGACCCTGCACAGTGGCTTGATTTGCCCCTGCTTTTTGCGCCTGCCGGTCCGCAGCTGCAGACCCTTGGTCGTGGCACAGCCCGCGCGCTGGCAGAGGAGCAAAGAGGGGCGCTGCGCGGCTGCCCAGACTGCCTCAGCGTGACCATTGGCCTGACGCTTTGCGCTGGCGCCCTGCGCGGCGGCCGGCCGCTGTTGCCGGGCGGCAGCGATCCCGAACTGGCACACCTGCCCGTCGTCGATGGCGGCCCCCGCTGCAGCTGCGGCCAGCGCGGGTGCCTGCAGACAGTGGCTACAGAGTTCGCTTGGCAGCGGCGAGCCGAGGACGCTGGGCTGGTCGCGCCGCTTGACGCCGCCAACGGCCAGGATCCGGCGGCGCTCAGCAAGCTGGGAGCCCGCGCCGCCCGCGGCGACGCCGCAACCATGGCCGTGCTGGCCGAGCCGCTGGAGCAGCTGGCACGGGGAATTGCCATTCTGGCGAGTGCGGTTGGCGTCCACGACCTGGCCCTGCAGTGGCCGGGCAGCGGCGCCAATGATAACCTGCACCAGCAGCTGGCAGCCAGGATCCGCCACTGGTGGCCCGGTGGCCGGGCCATCGCCGCCGGCCAGACCGGGCCGCTGGGCAGCGCCTGGGGAGCCGCCCTGTGGGCCCAGCAGGCATTGGGCGATCGCCACAAATCTTGACATTTGCACCAAATCCGTGATTTTGCTCAAATGCAGTGTCGCGCCGCCCGAATCAACCTGCCGGCTGTAGCGTTGCTCGGGCCAAGCGCCCGCCGCAAAAATGGAGGTCTACCAATGCACCACGCCACCCAGACAAGGCCGCCGCTGAGCCTGCGAGCCACCAGATGGCTGGCCGCTGTGCTGCTGCAGACGGCGCTGCTGCCGCTGCCGGCGGCGCACGCTGATGTCAGTCAGGAACTCAAAGACGAAGTCACGGCCACCGAAACAGAGCTGCGCGACCTGGAAAAGACCAAGGGCGCCGCGGTCGCCGACCTGATCGCGGTCCACGGCCGCCTGGGGCGCCTGTGCGCCAAGGCCGATTGGCAGAAAAAGGCAGAGGAACACTGGAAAAAGGTCGCCGATCTGTTCGTCAAAGCCAAGCTGCGCGGCAACGGCGGCGCCGAAGCCACCTGGGCTGCCGAGGCCCACTTTGGCCTGGTGCAGGCTCGCGTCGCCGCGACGCTGAACACCAAGCCGGCCCTGCGCAAGGGCCAAAAAGGCGCCCCAGGCTGGCAGGCCGCCCTGAGCCAGTGGAGCCTTGAGACCGCGGGCGCGCCTGTAGCCGGCTCGACCGAAAGGCTGCCCGGACGCAGCGGCGGCGCGGCCGGGGCCCTGGAAGCGGTCTCTGACCTGCGTGCCCCCGAGTGGACGGCTGCCGCCGTGCTTCAGCAGGCTCGCTTGGTGGGCTATGCCGCTGAAGTGCTGCAGGATTGGCAGCCGCCTGCCGATCTCACGGCCGACTTGCAGGCCAACCTGCAGGCGTACGCCAAAAAGCTCAGCGGCGAGCTGGCCGTCCAGGCGCCGGCCCTGGTAGAAGCTGCCTGGGCCGAGATCGAGCGCCGCAACATCAGCGGCCAATGGCGCACCGAGGGCAAGCGCGAGATGAACCGCTACTGGCCCGGCCAGTACCCGCTGTCGCGCATGCGCGGCCGGTCTTGGCTGACACCCGTTGCCGAAACACTGCAAAAACAAGTAGAAGAAGCCGGAATGCTCAGCGACATCCACGCCTGCTATGACCGCCACCTGGTGGTTTCGCCCGATGAGATGCTGGGCGAAGTCAGCGTGCAGTGGCTGCTGCTGCCGGACGGCACCGTCGAGCTGCGCCAAGTGGACCACGCCGATGCCCGCATCACCAGCTGCTTGCGCAAGCGCTGGGCCGGCAAAGCCGAGTTCCCCCACGATGCGGCCCCGGTAGAGATCCGCGTCCGCCTGGAATTCGCCGCTCTGTAGCTGGGAGCCCGCAGTCGCCGCGGTTCTTGTGGCGTTTTCGCCGCCTCGCTACACTCGCCGAGGCCTGGCCCAGCTGCGCGCGGTCACTGACCGCCTCCTGCCCCCCTAGCCGCCTCTTTGCTTGCGAGGTTTCATGCTGTTCCGCATTGTTGCCCATCGATTCTTGTCCGCGACCCTGGCTGCAACCCTGGCCCCCGTGGTGGTCGCGGCACCGGCCCACGCCCTGTCCAAGATGGCGTCCACGCTGCTGTGCGCCGACCTGCCGGCAGCCACGGGCACCCCTGAAGAAGCCGCCAAAGCGCTGATAGAGGCCCAAGCCGCCTTTGACGACCGCAAGGACGCAGCCAAGGCCGAACAGGGCCTGCTGGCCTATGACAAGGCGCTGGCCGGCAAGCCGGAAGACGTGGCCACCCGCATCAAGGCGGCGCGGCTGTACTATCTGGTGGCCGACGGCTACTGGCGTCTGAAGGGCGAAGCCAAGCAAGATCAGATGGTGGCAGGCTTTGAGAAGGGCATGGCCCACGCGGCGGCCGCGATCGCCGTGGCCAGCCCGACGCTGAAGAAAAAGATCTGCTCTGGGGCGCCCATGGCCGAGGTGGTGGCGGCGATTGACGAGCGGGCCCTAGAGCCGACGTATTGGTTCGCCACCCACATGGGCAAATACGGCCTGGCCAAGGACCTGCTGGAAGTGTTGTCAAACAAGGACTTGATCTTTGCCATGATGGCCAAGCTGCAGAGCCTCAAGCCGGACTACTACTGGTACGCCCCCGACCGCTACCTTGCCAGCTACTACACCAAGGTGCCGTTTCCCGAAGGCGACCCGGCGCGGTCCTTTGCCCACTTCTCCGCTTCGATCAAGGGCGCGCCGCAGTACCTGGCCACCTACAACTTGATGGCCGAGCTGTACACGGTGCGAGCCGCTACCAAGATCGACCCTCGGGCCGCCAAGTGCGCGATGGGCGCCAAGAAAGTCGACGGCGCAGCGGCCCCCAAGGTCCATCCGTGCCGGACCCTGTTTGAATCGCTGCTGCGCACCGTGATCAATGCCAAGCTCGACGCCGTGCCAGAGCTGGTGGCCGAGCACGCGGTAGAGAAGCGCAAGGCCGAAGCGCTGCTCAAGGACGTCGACACCTTCTTCCCAGCAGAGTAGCTGCGGCGCCCGCCGGAGCTTCGCTCAAAAACTCCTCAAATCCATGGCAATTGGGCAGTGGTCAGACGCCTTGGGGCGGTCCAGCCCGACTCCCTCCAGCCGCGACCCGCTGTGGCGACTGGCCCGACCGGGCTGACCGCGCCGCTCGATGTGCGGCGGCAACGGATTGAGGCGGGCCAACCTCTGAGAAAGCAAAAGGTAGTCTAGCTGCTGATAGGTCGGCGCCAGCCCGCGATCAGCGCGGCCGCGGAAGAAGTGGGTCCAGCGCTCGTCTGCCGGCAGGCGCGCCACAACATTCTGCAGCTCGGGCCACAGCACCAGCTCTTCAATGCCAGAGCGGCCCTGCTCATCGTGGGCCAAGTAGTCATTAAAATCTCCAAGGATCGCCCAAGGATACTGGCCAGGGTGCGGCCCAAAGCGCGCGCGCACAATGTCGATGACCGCCTGGCACTGGCGCACCCGCACCGCGCGGGTCCGGGCGCGGCCGCCATCGCCGCTGTCATCCCGCATCGACTTGAAGTGATTGATAAACAATGTAATCACCCCCAGCTGCGGCACCTGCACGTCGACCTCCAGGCAGTCGCGAGAGAACAGCGGCAGGTCTGCCTCTTGGTCCCACAGATGCTGCCAAGAGCGCACGTGGACAATGGCGTGGCGCGACAGCAGCCCGACCTCAATTCCCCTGGTATCATTGCCCTCTAGCGCCAGCACATGCGGATAGGCCGTGCGCCCGCCCAGGTACAGATCGCGAAACCGCTTGAGCGTCGCCATCCCCTCGACCTCTTGCAGCGCCAGGATGTCGGCACCCAGCAAGGTAATCAGCTGGCCGGTCAGGTGCTTCTCTTCGGGGCAGGCGATGCGGTGGCGCAGGGCTTCGCTGGTAAAGCCCGTTGCGGCGGCCTGCTGCGGGTCCACGCCCTGGGCAAAGCGATAGCGCGAAAACAGGTTCTCGACGTTGAAAGTTGCGATGCGGACCATAGTTACTCCCCCACTGCCCTGACGGACCCTGTTGTCGGTCTCTCGGCTCGTATGGAACGACGGGCCCGCCCCTGCTAGAGTCGCCGGCCTCTGCGGGAGGAACAAGGCCATGGCCAAGCTTTTTGGAACAGACGGTGTGCGCGGACAAGCCAATGCCGGCGTGATGACAGCAGAAAACGCCATGCAGATCGGGCGAGCCGTTGGGCTGCTCATGCGCGGCCAGAGTCGCCACGACCGGGTGCGGGTGCTGATTGGCAAAGACACCCGGCGCTCGGGCTACCTGTTTGAAAACGCCATGGTGGCTGGCCTGTGCTCGGTGGGTGCCAACGCCTACGTGGTCGGCCCGCTGCCCACCCCGGGCATTGCGTTCATGACCATTGGCATGCGCGCCGACGCGGGCATCGTGATCTCGGCCTCGCACAATCCCTTTGGCGACAACGGCATCAAGATCTTTGGCCAAGACGGCTTCAAGCTGGCCGACGAGATGGAAGCCCACATCGAGGACCTGTTGGCCCATCCAGAGCCGCTCCACGCCGCGTTGAGCCACGGCGCAGAGATCGGCCGGGCCTACCGGGTCGATGACGCCTGGGGCCGCTACACCGTCAAGCTCAAGCACTCTTTTCCCAACGACTTGACCCTGGATGGCTTGAAGATCGCCGTGGATGCCGCCAACGGCGCAGCCTACAAGCTGGCGCCAATGGTATTTGAAGAGCTGGGCGCCGAAGTGGTGCTCATCGGCGGAAAGCCCAACGGCATCAACATCAATGAGGGCTGCGGCGCCCTGCATCCAGAGAACCTGGCCAAAGCCGTGGTAGAACACGGCTGCCACATCGGCGTGGCCTTGGATGGCGACGCCGATCGCCTGGTTCTGGTCGATGAGCGCGGCACGGTGATCGACGGCGATCACATCATGGCGCTGTGCGCGACCCGCGGCCAAACCCAGGGCTGGCTGCGCGGCGGGGCGGTGGTGGCCACCGTCATGTCCAACTTTGGGCTAGAAATCGCCTTGAACGAAGCCGGCCTGCGCCTCATCCGCACCGACGTCGGCGACCGCATGGTGGTCGACGCCATGCGCAAGGGCGGCTACAACCTGGGGGGCGAGCAGTCGGGGCACCTGGTCTTCCTCGATCACGCCACCACCGGCGACGGCGTCCTGGCCGCCCTGCAGGTGCTGGCCATCGCCGTGCGCGAGCAAAAGCCGATCAGCGAGCTGGTCCAGGTGATGCAGACCGTGCCGCAGGTGCTGATCAACCTGCCGGTCAAAGACAAGCCGCCCATCCAGTCCATGCCAGCCGTGGCCGCGCTGATCGCCGAGGTCGAGCGCGACCTGATCGGCTCTGGGCGGGTGCTGGTCCGGTACAGCGGCACCGAGCGCAAGTGCCGGGTCATGGTCGAAGGGCGCGACGCCGACGAGGTGCGGCGGCAGGCCGAGCGCATTGCCGACGCGGTTCGCTCGACCATTGGCGCCTGACCGCTGCCGGCGCGGCGCAGCGCGGCCATGGCAGAGCCTTGCTGATATCGCGTACCCTTGGCCCTTATCGCGGCGGCGTCTAGCGACCACCGCTGCAGCCCGCCTGCGCTCTGCCCTTTGCTGTCTGGATCGATCTCAGTGCGGTTGCCGGAACGCGCGCGCGCCCCTACACTACCGGCCCTCGCGGGCTTTCGCCCGGGTGACGCCCTTTGCCTGATTTCCCGCTCCACTCCAGCGCAAGCCGGCGGCTCTGCAGCAGCCTGGCTCTGCCGTTGGCCGCACTGGCTCTGACCGCGGCTCCGGCGCTGGCTGCCGAGGCCGCCGCGGTGCCGCCGGTCCTGCCCGCGGTGCCGCCGCTGCACAGCGAGCCCCTGGTGCACTTCGACTGGCATGGCCAGCTGCGCGCCCGCGCCGATCTGCTGGGCGGCGTACGCATCGACCGCGACAACGCCGCCCTGACCCCGCACCTGGGTCTGCGCCACGGCGCGGCCGACCAGCAGAGCCTGCCCCTGGATGGCAACATGCCGTCTGGCGATCTGCGGCTGCGCCTGGAGCCAGCGATCCAAGTGGGAGACTGGTCGACCATCCACAGTCAGATCGACGCCTGGGGCCTGCTGGGCGGCGACCCAGCCGTGGCCAGCGCCACCGATCGCTTTACCAGCGGCGACTGGGGCCAGGGGCCCTGGCGCTCAGGGCTGGCCGTGCGGCGGGCGTGGATGCACGCCAAGCTGTTTGGACTGCTTGATGTCGACGTGGGCCGCATGGCCGATCACTTTGGCCTTGGCATCTTTCGCAACAACGGCAACGGCTTGACCGCCGACGCACAGTCCGACGTCGACAAGGTCCGGCTGTCTGCCGAGCTGTTTGGCATCCGCTTGAGCGCAGCCCGCGCCAACTTGGCGACCTGGCCGGTCAGCCGCGGCGCCGATGCCTATGGCGCCATCCTGGGCACCAGCATCCCGCACAGCGACAACGCCGCCCTGGGCCTGCAAGACAGCGCCGACGTCATCCGCTACGACTTTGAAGCGGGCGGCGGAAAATTCAAGGATGGCAAGGGTCTGCAGTGGTCCGGCGCCCTGCTGTGGCAGAGCCAAGACCAGGCGCTGCAGCTGGAAAGCGCCCGCGACGCCGCGCCTGCCGGCAAGATGGCCGACCCCACCTGCGCAGACGAGTGCCTGCTGCTGACCCAGCGAACCCTGAGGCTGTACTGGTTTCAGGGCGCCTTGGACTGGCGCACCACCCTGGGTGGCCGGCCGCTGCGCCTGCAGACCGAAGGCGTGTTCCACTACGGCACCGCGCTGCGCACCGACATCACCGACTTTGCCGACGCCAAGACCTGGGTCAGCGCTGGTGCCGCCGTGCAAACCACCTGGGAAATGCCCACCTATGACCTCAAGCTTGACGCTGGCGGCGCTACGGGCGAGACCGACGGCGGCTTTGGCGTGCAAGACACCAGCAATTTCAAGATCGGCGGCTTGCCAGACGGCGAACCGCGCTCGCTGATGCTGGGCTTTCGCTTCCACCGCGCCTACCAGGTCGATGCCCTGCTGTTTCGCGAGCTGATCGGCGCCGTGGCCAACGCTGCCTATGTGCGGCCGGCGCTGCGCTACCACCTGCTGGGCCGCGGCCAGCGCGATCTGGCCCTTGAAGGTGGCGTCCTGGCCGCCCTTGCGCCTTCCGCTGGCGCCACCCCGGGCAACGGCCATCTGCTGGGCATTGAACCCGATCTGTCGCTGCACTGGCGCCACGCCGATCGCGTGCAGGGCATGCTGCGCGGCACCGTGCTGCTGCCGGGCAGCGCTTGGGACAACTTGGGCGGTGTCGCTGCCGATCCCGCATTCCGCCTAGAGGCCGTCCTGCGCCTGCAGTTCTGAGCCGCCTGCAGTTCTGAGCCGTCTGCAGTTCTGAGCCGTCTGCAGTTCTGAGCCGCCTGCAGTCCGCCACCGCCGCCCACTGCAATCCCTGGGCAGAGACAGCCGGGCTGACATCGCCGGGCTGACGCCGCTGGGCCCCAAAGTCACGCTGGGCCGGCCGGGGTGCTTGGAGTGCGGCGACATTTGCGCCATACTCTGGTGTTTCAGACCCGTGCGAGGACTACCCGCCGTGCATCATCTTGACCTGACAGCCAGATCGCCCGTCACCCCGTTGGGTGCGGTGCGGCGTATGCGACTTTTCTTGGCCCTGGTCGCAGCAGCTTGCTGTCTGACCGCGGCCCCTGCCTGGGCTGCGGGTGGGGCACTGTCTGCCGCCAAGGCCTTGATTGAAGACGAAAAGTACTATGACGCCTTCAGCAAGCTGCAGGAGTGGCTGGAGGCCGCCAGCCCTGAGGATCCCCAGCGCGCCGAAGCCAATGTCGAGCTGGGAAAAGTATTGCATGCTCTGGGCTTGTACCAGTCGGCCCTGCGCAGCTTTGACACCGCCGTCGTGCCGCAGGACTCGCCGCTCTACAAAGAAAAGGCCAACTACTTCGTGCAGATCCAGCGAGCTGTCCCCGGCGACCTGGCCACGCTGGAGCGCCTGGCCGATGCGCCAGAGGCCTTGCACGACAAGAAAGACGTCGATGAAGTGCGCTTCTTGGTCGGCCGCTACTTCTACGGCGTCGGCGAGCTAGAAAAAGCCACCCAGAAGCTGCAGCCGATCAAGAACAGCGCCGGCGAGACCTACCTGAAAGCGCGCCACCTGCTGGGCGTCATCCACGTTGTCCAGCAGCGCTACGATCTGGCGATCGAGGCGTTCCGCGACATTCTGCGCTTTGAAGAATTGGTGGGATCGCCAGGCTTTTACCCGCAATACCGCGATATGGCCAACATGTCGATGGGGCGGCTGTTCTACTCAGCGCGCCAGTATGAGACCGCCGGCCGCTACTACGATCGCGTAGCCGAAGGCACCTCGGCGTGGCTGGACTCCTTGTTCGAGCTCGGCTGGACGTACTTTCAGCTTGGCCGCATCGATCGCGTGCTCGGCCAGCTGCACACCCTCAACTCGCCGTTCTTTGAGGACCGCTACTACCCCGAAGCGCGCGTGCTGGAGTCGCTGATTCTCTTTAGGACTTGCCGCTTCAGTGAGACTTTGGTGACGGTGCAGAAGTTCTTGCGCGACTACAAGCCGCTCAAGAAAGAGCTGGACGCCCAGCTGGCCGGCGCCCGCACCGATGCCGAATTCTACGACTACCTGTTCACCCTGTCGCGAGACAAGGCCCAGCTGACCCCGCAGCTGCGGCGCATCTTCAACGTCGCCCTGTCAGACAAGCGCCTGCAGCGCGCCTTTGGCGGCGTGGTGCAAGCCAATGACGAGATGACCGGCCTGGAGAAGCTAGAGCGCAACACCTCGGCCACCAAGGCCGCCGCCCAGCTCAAGGCCGACATGGGCCGCGTGCGCGCCGTGATGATCGCCGAAGCCGGTGGCCTGGCCCGCCGCCGCTTGACCCGCGTCCGCGAAGATCTGACCGAGATCATCCGCCAAGGCCTGCGAATCAAGTACGAGTCGCTCAAAGCCCGCCGCGGTTCGCTCAGCGAGCAGGTGCGCCAAGACATGGCCGAGACCGCCAAGGCCGTCAGCGCGCCGCGTCAGGATGACCCAGAGCACATCGTGTGGCCTTTTGACGGTTCCTACTGGCGCGACGAGCTCGGCGGCTACACGTACGACACCCGCTCGCGCTGCACTGCCAAGGAGCTGGGCCGCGCTGCCGCCGGGGCCGATGCGCCCAAGGTCGGCGGCAAGGCCGGGGCCAAATTGGACAAGGCCGGCGCCAGCGGTGCGGACCAGGGCGAAGGTGGCAAATGAACAATCAATTGCATCAAAGCTGCGACACCGCGCTGAGCCCTGCCATGACATCCCACCGCCCACTGACCCCGACGCCGCGCGCCGCCCGCCGCACCGCAGCCGCCCTGGCTGCTTGGTGCTTGGCGCTGGGCTCGCTGGCCGGCAGTGAGCCCGCCGCTGCCCAACCCAAGACCGCCAAGGACACCAAAGACGCCAAGAAGGACGGCAAAGAAGTCAAGGAGACCAAGGACTCCGGGGTTGCCGCCGAAGAGGCGATCTCGCTCAAGCGCGCCAAGGACTCCAAAGACGCCAAGGACCCCAAGGCCGGCGCCGACAAGAAGGATGCCAAGAAAGAAAAGGCCAAAGTCGGACCCGGCGGCCCCGAGCAGCGCCGCAGCCGCGAGCGGTCCAGCGTAGAGGACATTGACGACGAGCTGAGCATCTTGCGAGAATTGCTTGATATTGAGCGGGGATCGGAGACCGAGGCCGACACCTTGCTGGAGATCAGCTACGTGCTGTGGGACCGCGCCCTGGCCTACGACCTGGAAGCCTACGACGTCAAGCTAGAAGTCTGCATCAACTCTTCAGAAGACGCTGCAGAGAAGCGCCGCTGCCAGTTGGCGCAGCAGAACCTGCTGGAACAAGGCCGCGCCGCCAAGCTCGACGTGATCAACCACCTCAAGCGCATCGAGCGGGCCTTTCCCAAATTCGCCAAGCTGGACGAAGTCCTGTACTCGCTGGGCTACCACCTGGGCGAGCTAGAGCGCCCGGGCGAGGCCGTGGACGCCTACATGCGACTGGTGCGCAAGACGCCCAAGTCCAACTATGTGCCAGACGCCTACCTGGGCATTGGCAACTACTACTTCAGCAAGAACAACGGCGGCGAGGCGCTCAAGTGGTACACCCGGGTTCTGGACTTTCCGGACTCGGCCGTCTACGGCTGGGGCCTGTATTACATCGCCTGGGTTCAGTACAACACCCAGCGCTGGGAAGACTCGGTCAAGAGCTTTATCCGCGTGCTCGACTACAGCAAGAACGAGGCCCGCGGCCGCGTGACCTTTGTGGAAGACGCCGGCAAGTACCTGGTGCGCGCCTGGGCTGAAATTGGCAAGCCCAAGGAAGCCCTGGCGTTCTTCAAGCGGGTTGCCCCGGGCAGCGAGAGCATGCTGCTGGACATGATGGCGCTGTACTTTGCCGAGATCGGCCAGTTTACCAAGTCCAATGACGTGGTCGATCAGCTGATCGAGTTCGCCAAAGACGACAAGGAAATGCTGCGCTACATCGCGCTGCGGCTCGACAACAGCTACCGCCTGCATGACATGAACGAGACCGTCAAGTCGGCGATCCTGGTGTCCAACGCCCTCAAGCTTGGTTTCAAGGGCAGCGACAAGAAGATGGCCGACCTGGAGTCGCTGCTGGCTGAGATCGCCTCGACTTGGCACATCGAGTACCAGCGCACGCTGGTCGTGGCGACCCTGGAAGGCACCGAGAAGGTCTACCGCGTCTACGGCGACCACTTCATCAAGGGCGCCAACGCCTACACCATGCTCTACAACCACGCCTTGGCCCTGTACCAATTGCAGCGCTGGAGCGATTCGGCCGAGATGTACGAGCGGGTCATCGATCTGGAGCCGGCCGGCAAGTACGCCGAACCGTCGGCGCACCGCGCGCTGGTCTGCTACATCAACCTGCAGGATCTGGCGGCCGAGACCAGCACCAAGGCGGACGACACCGCCGACACCCGGCCAATCCCGCTGACCAAGGAAGAAGAGCGCGTCGCCAAGGCCTGCGAGCGCTACATCGACACCGCCGACCGCAACAAGGTCGAAGACGAAGACGTGCCCAAGGCCATGTTCATCTCGGGCCGGCTGTACTACCAGAAGAACCAGTTTGACAAGTCCGCCGCCATGCTCGGCCGCTTTGTGACCCGCTACGCCGCCCACGAATATGCCTATGACGGCGCGCGCTTGCTGGTGTCGGCCCTGTGGCTTGGCCAGGACGGCAAGGGCCTGCGCGAGTGGGTCGACAAGCTGATCAAGGACCCGCGCTTCAACCAGGGCGCCTTGGGCACCACGGTGACTGAGTTCAAGTCCAACGAAGACTACAACCGCTGCATCGAGCTCAAGGACCAGCCGGTCAAGGCCGCCGAGTGCCTGACGTCCTATGCTACTGCGTTCAAAGACAAAGCTGCCGACAAGGCCGCCCAGGCCCTGTCTGGCGCCGCCCGCTTCTATCGCCAGGCCAAGAAGCGCGACAAGATCGTAGAAGTCTACCGCAACTTGGCGACCAACTTTGGCGCCGACAAGCGGGCGCCACAGGCTCTGTTTGAGATTGGCGAAATCTATCGAGAGTCGGCCGACTTCCGCATGGCGGCAGAGAGCTTTGAGGCCTTTGTCAAAGCCTACCCGGCCCACGAGAAGGTACCGCAGGCCCTGGCCACTGCCACCCGCTACCGCGAGCTGCTCGGCGACTACGACAAGGTGGTCGAAGACGGCGAGCTGTTCCTGCAGACCTTTGCCAAAGACAAGCGCGCCGCCGAAGTGGCCTACAACGTGACCGTCCAGTACATCAACAAGAGCGACTGGAAGGGTGTCATCCGCGCATCTGACAAGTTCATGAAGCGCAGCGAAGCCATTCCGACCGAGCTGCAGATGGCCGCCCAGGCCAACACCGGCACGGCGCAGTTCAAGCTCGGCATGGGAGACAAGGGCCTGGCGCTGTACAAGAAAGTCATTGAGACCGGCGAAGCGCTGGCGTCGTCGGGCAAGCTGGTTGAGCTGCCGCAAGTTGGCCGCGATGCGCTGGTGCAGGCGCTGTTCATGAAGGGCGAGCTGGAGTTTGAGAAGGTCCGCGCCCTCAAGGGCAACCCCAAGAACCTCGAAGCCGCGCAGAAGCTGCTGGCTGACAAGGCCGACAAGGTCAAGGCCGCTGAGCAAATGTACGCCGAAGCCGAAGGCGCCAAGAATCCCAAGTGGGTCGCTGCTGCAGCCAGCCGCCGCGGGCGCATCTGGCAGGAATTGGCCACCAGCATCAAGAACTTGCCGCCGCCGCCCCAGTTCAAGACAGACGAGCTCAAGACCGAGTGGCAGGGCCAGGTGGCCGAGAAAGCGACGCCGCTGTTTGACAAGGCCAAAGAAAGGTACCGCGAGGCGCTCAAGAAAGCCTCTGAGATCTTTGCTTTTGACAGCTACTGGGCTGAAGCGCGAGACAACCTCAAGACCCTGGATCCCAAGTTTGCCGACCTAACCGACATCAAAGAGTTCATGGTCGAGGCGGTGGCCTGGAAGCCGGGCGACGTGGGCAAGCCGACGGAAGCCATCCGCGACACCCGCTACCAGCTCTTTGACCTGTCGACCGGCGCCGCCGTAGACGAATCCGCAGCGGCCAAGCCGGCAGCGCCAGAGACCGAGCCGGCGGCCAACCCCGATCTGAGCAAGGCCTTTATCCGCTTGGCGATGGCTCACAGCGCTCTGGGGCAGCACCGCGAGACGCTGTTTGTCTGCTCCTACGCGCTGCGCAACGCCCCAGAGCTCAAGAAGTCCTCTGATCTGTGGATGATTCTGGCCTCGAGCTACCTGGCTCTGGGCATGACCCGCGAGTACCTGGTGGCGCTGGAAGAGGCCGCCAAGGTCGATCAGAGCCAGATTCAGCCGCTGCTTAACGCCGCCGCCGTGACCGTGCGCTACCTCGACTTTGACAACACGGTGCGCCTGCTAGACGAAGTGCTCAAGCGCGACCCCAGCAACTACTGGGCGCTGGTGACCAGGCCGGTGGCCCTGCGGCGGCAGTCGGATGACCCGGCCAAAGCCAAGGAAGCGCTGGAAGCCCTGTCTGCCGCTGCTGAAAAGGACACCCGGCCAGAGTTGCACTACAACCGCTGCGTCATCGCCATGGGCGTGCTGACCAACGGCAAGCCCGAGCTGCAGCAGGCCCTGGAGATCTGCCAGAAGTCCCAGGAGACTGTGGGCGCCAAGCACTCGCTGTTCAAGGAGCTCAAGAAGCGCGTGGACGGCCTGAAGACCACCATCGAGTTCATGCCGTAGGCTGTCGGGACCTGGGCGGAAAGAAGACTGCCAGGTCTTTGCTCAGCCCGCTGGCGCTTGAGCGGCTTCGTGCTTGGCGATCTCGGCGCGAACGACTTCCATGTCGAGCGAGCGGATCTGGCGCAGCAGCTCGTCCACGGCCTGGGCCGGCAAGGCGCCCGCCTGCTCAAACACCAAGATGCCGTCGCGAAACGCCATGAGTGTGGGGATCGAGCGGATGGCAAAGGCGCCGCCGAGCTCGGGCTGGGCTTCTGTGTCGACCTTGCCAAAGGTCACGTCGCCGTGGCGCGCCGCCGCACCCTCAAAGATGGGGGCAAACATGCGGCACGGACCGCACCACTCTGCCCACCAGTCCACAAGCACAATGCCCGGCTGGTTGACGGTGGCCTCAAAATTGTCGGTGGTCAGGGTCAGGGTCTTGGTGGCCATGAAATCTCCTCGCGTTGGTGCGTCCCCTCTGCTGGGACGGGCGGTGGCGGCCTGCTCGCCACCACTGCATGAGAGCCAGCCCAGCGGCTACGGATTCTCAGCGTGTTGCCAAAGCGAGGGCACGCTCTGGCGGTCAGCGCCGCAGGGCCTCTTGGAGCCAGCCTTCGGCGATGCGAGCGGCAAAGTGGCGATCATCTTCTCCGCAGACGCGGCGAAAGGCCTCGGCAAAGCCACGCCCGCTGCGCAACTCCCTGCACAAGCTAGCATACCCCCTGGGCCCCTGGTGATCTAGCCAGGTCTGGGTCAGCAGCGCCGCCACCTGATAGACCTGCTCGCCGTGTTCAGCCACAGCGACGTCGTCGGCATAGGCCAGCGCCGCCACCGGCAGCTGCGCCAGGGCCCGGCGGTCGTGGGGATCCGGCGCTCCCTGGGCGGCCAGCACGGCCACGCCTTCGCGAAACCAGGTGGGGGCATAGGCGGGTAGGCGGCCAGGAGCCGTGCTGCGCTGGAACCACAGCACGTGGGCCAGCTCGTGCACCACCAGGGCGATGATCGCCAGCTCCTCTGGCTCAAAGGGCCACTGCTCTGGAGCCAGCAGCCACACCCGGTCGATCCACGCCACCCCGCGCAGGTCCAGGACCGATGGACGCGGCGCCGCCGCCCGCAGGGCCGCCACCGACGGCAACAGCGTCAGCGTCACCGGGCGGGCAAAACAGCCCCAGCGGCGCAGCGGCAGCACGACTTCGCTCCACCGCCGCTCCAGCAGCGCCGTCAACCTGGCACTGCCCCCTTCGACAACCAGTTCAAGGTGCAACTCGGCCGCGTGTAAGAGCATGGTCGCCTTGATCCGGGCAGCGGTAGCCCCTCGCCCGGGGCCATGCTAGCATCCTCCGCAATGCGGGTCACGATCGCAGACGCCGAGGCCCACCTCCGCGGCAGGACGCACATGAGCATGCTCCTCGGCAGCAAGACCTCGCGCAACTCTCTGGCCAAGGCGGCCGGGGGGCGACTGCCGCGCATTGGCCTGACCCTGGGCGACCCCGCCGGCATCGGCCCCGAGGTCTTGGTGCAGGCCTTGCTGCAGACCGATCTCCACCGGCGGGTCGAGGCCAAGCTCTTTGTCGCCGAAGAGCTTTTGCCATGGGTGACAGCCATTTGCCAGCGCTACGGCCTGCTGCAGAGCCATGCCGCGACCGCTGGCAACCCCGGCTTGCACCTGGTGCCGGTGCCGACGGATCCCCAAGTCGATGGCCCCACGACCCCGCAACAGCACCTGCAAGCCGGTATTTCAACAACACAATCCCGCGCCCAGGCTTTTCGCGCCCTGGCCGCCATGGCAGACCAGGCCCTGGCCGGGCGCCTGGAGGCCATGATCACCGGCCCGGCTCCCAAGGGGATTTTTGACCACCTGCAACCACGGCCGCCCGGCCAGACCGAGTTCATTGCCTGGCGCCTGGGAGTCCAGCGCTTTGCGATGATGCTGGCGGGTCCGCGCTTGCGGGTGGTGCCGGTGACGACCCATGTGCCGCTGCGCGACGTGGCCAGCCTGCTGACCACCGAGAAGATCGTGGACTGCAGCTTGGCCGCAGCGGAGTCCCTGCGCGGCTGGCTCGATCTGGCCAGTCCGCGGCTGGCGATCTGCGGCCTGAATCCCCACGCCGGCGAAGAAGGGCGCCTGGGCGACGAGGAAGAGCGGATCATCGCCCCAGCGGTGGCGATTCTGCGCGAGCGCGGCCTGCTGGTCGAAGGGCCGGTGGTAGCCGATTCGGTTTTTCACCGCGCCATGATGGGCCGCTACGACGCCGTCATCTGCATGTATCACGACCAGGCCCTGGGACCCCTCAAGACGGTGCACTTTCACGACGCCGTCAACTTGACCTGCGGGCTGCCGGTGCCCCGCTTGTCGCCCGACCACGGAACTGCTTATGATATCGCCGGAAAAGGCATTGCCGATCCGACCAGCATGGTCCACGTTCTGGGCCGAGCGGAGCGGATGGCCCACCGCGTAGTGACCTTGGCAGCCCGCGCCGATTGACGGCGGGCGCCGCCAAGGGCAGGAGACCGCATGACCAAGCTCCTTGACCCCTCAGTGACTACCTTGGCCACCGCCACCGCCGTGCTTCTGACTGCCGTGGCCTGCGGCCGCG
The DNA here is from genome assembly GCA_903919145.1 of uncultured Myxococcales bacterium. Taxonomy (GTDB): domain Bacteria; phylum Myxococcota_A; class UBA9042; order UBA9042; family UBA9042; genus SXRM01. Next base: position 24,914 of record CAIXGW010000145.1, on the reverse strand, counting down.
GTGCCAATGACCAGCGGGCCGCCAAGGATCCCCACGGACCGCCAGCGGCGACCGGCCAGGCCCTTGCCGATGGCCATGGTGCGCAACAGCCACCGGCAGCCTCGACCAGCGATCCGGTGGTCTGGCTGGAAGCCCAAGGGGTGCAGCTGCCGCGCTCGACTGCCACCCAGACCGTTAGCGTGGTGTGGGAAGAGGTACGGCCGCCCGCCGCTGCGGACGCCGCCAGCGCCCCCTCTCAGCACCGCTGGCTGCAGCCCGCTCTGCTGATCGGCACCAGTCAGCTTTTTGCCGGCAGCGAGCCCATTGGCGCAGTGGCCTGTGCCGCTGACCTGCCAGAGCAGTGCACCGCCCAAGCCCTAACTGCACCCACAGCCAAGCAGCTGTTGCACGCCGCCTCTGGCGATCTGGATGAAGAGGGTCGCTGGAAAGCCGTGTTTGCTGCCGCCCAAGCCCGCGGCTGGGCTGGCAAGACGGTATGGCTGCTCGCCGACCGGCGCATCGCCACCAGTGCGATCCTCGCTGCCGAGCGGGCGCTGCGCCAGGCTGGAGCGATTCCGCAGCTGGCCGTGGCTACCTTGGATGGCCAGCTCGCCGCTTTGCTGCCGGCAGGCGCTGGGGCTGTGGCTCCTGTCGAGCTGAGCTTTGCGTCCACGGCAGCCCAGGCGCCCGCAGAGCTGCCGCCCGGCGCCGCTCCGACCGATCTGGTGGCGGTCCGCGTTCAGGTGCGCAGGCAGGGCATTCACCTGCTGTTGACCCGACCTCAGCCCGCGGCGGCCGTAACCCCAGAGCTGCTGGGCAGCGTGGCGGAAACCCTGTGCGTGTGGGCGGAAAGAGCTCGCACCGCCGCGCCGCAGGTCAACCTGGCGACGGTGCAGGCCAGCGCCGACGCGCCGTGGGAAGAGGTGGTGCGGGTGGTCGATGCGCTGCGCGATACCTGTGCCCGCAGCGCCAAAGGCACGCCGTGTCACGACCGCCGCCCCCTGTACCAAGCCGTGGTCATTGCCATCGACAGCAGCCCCGCGTCGCTATAGGCGCTGGGGTCCCTGCGACTGGCCTGCACCAGTGGCGCTGCCAAGACCAGTGACGCCGCGACAGCCCAACTGCCCGGTCAACGCCACAGGATTTAAGATTTAGCCGATCTCCGGGGTGGCTTGGCGCCTACTTGCAGCCCGTCGAGGTGCACTTCTTGCCGGTTGTACAGGCCGGACCGCCCTTGCAGGTGCAGCTGCCATTGGCGTTGCAGCTGTCTCCCTGGTCGACGTTGCAGCCCTGACCAGTGGTATTGCAGGTGCAGACGTCGGCCTGGGTCGGGCTGGACACCTTGACGCAGGGCACGCCGCCGACGCAGGCCACGTCTCCCACGCACGCCACGGCGCCGCCAGAGGTGCATTGCATGGTACCGGTGGCGCAGTCGTCCAGGTCGCTGGTCACGTCGCACTTCTTGCCGACCTGGGTGAAGCCTTCGTCGGTCAGACCGTCGCAGTCATCGTCCTTGCCGTTGCAGACCTCGGCGATGTTGGTCGTCGACTCGTTCTCGCAGACCACCTTGGCCGAAGCGCCGCAGGTGAAGGTGCCGTTCTTGCACTGATCGCTGTCGCTGCCGTCGCAGGCCTCGCCCAGCTTGAGGCCTTCGTCGATCTGACCATTGCAGTCGTTGTCTTTGTTGTCGCAGACTTCTGTCAGGTTGACAATGAACTCGTCGCCGCACATCACGTCTTTGCCGTCCTTGTCGCACACCAGCACGCCGTTGGGGCACTGGTCGGTGTCGGGGCCATCGCAGGCCTGGCCAAGGGTTGGGTACAGCTCATCGACCAGGTTGTTGCAGTCATTGTCTTTACCGTCGCAGATCTCCGCCCCAGCGCCGCTGCCGCTGGCCTCTACACACTCGACCTCCTTCTTGGTCGCTGTGCACAGGTAGCTGCCGCTCTTGCACAGGTCGGTGTCTGGGCCGTCGCAGGCCTTGCCCTTGGCCGGATAGGGGTCGTCGGTCACGCCGTTGCAGTCATTGTCCAGATCGTCGCAGCTGACTTCGGGCTTCTCAAAGCCTTTGCCGGGCGTCTGGTCGTAGGCGCACTTCCAGGAGCCGTTTAGGCAGTTGGCCTGCAGCAGCAAGGCGCAAACGCCCAGCTGGTTGCAAGTGGACTTCTTCTTGTCTAGCTCTTCGTCGGTCTGGCCGTCGCAGTCGTCGTCTTTGGCGTTGCACAGCTCGGCTTTGGCTTGGGGGCCGGTGCCATTGGGGTTGACCGAGCACACCGGCGCGCCGCCATTGCACTCGACGATGCCATTGCCGCACTCGCCAATGCCCGAACAGGGGGCACCCACCGGCAAACCATTGTACTTCAAGCCATTATCAGTCTGACCGTCGCAGTCGTTGTCCTTGGTGTCGCAGGTTTCGCTCTTGGCCTCGCTGCTGCTGCCGTCAGGGTCGCTTGAGCAGGTGGCGGTCTGAAACTTGCCGCACACCACCTTGCCGGCGCCGCACACACCCACACCGTCGCAATTGGCGCCCAGCGGCAACTTTGCTGGACCATAGACAAATTCCTCATCGGTCTGACCGTCGCAGTCGTTGTCGGCGCCGTCGCAGACTTCGGCGATGTCCTGCTGCTCTTCATTGGCGCAGACGTGGCTCAGCGCGTCGCTGGCGCAGGTCCAGGTGCCCTTCTTGCACGAGTCGCTGTCGACGCCGTCGCAGGCTTGGCCGATGTCAAACCCTTCATCGGTCTGGCCGTCGCAGTCGTTGTCCAGGCCGTCGCAGTGCTTCTCTACCGTCTCATAGGCGGCCAGCTTGCTGTAGTCGCACACCCAGGCGCCGTTCTTGCAGCTTGCGCCGACCTTCTCTGCCACGCAGATGCCGACTTTGCCACAGTCCGAGTCGGCCAAGGTCAGGTCTTCGTCGGTCTGGCCGTCGCAGTCGTCGTCCTTGCCGTTGCAGACTTCCACCTTGACCTGCGTCTTGCTGCCGCCCTTCTGGGTCGAGCACACCACCTGCTTGTCGCCGCCGCACTCCACCGTGCCAGCGCCGCAATTGCCCACGGCCGGGCAGGTTCCGCCCAAGATGTAGCCGTTAAAGGAGAGGTTGTCGTCGGTCTTGCCGTTGCAGTCGTTGTCCAGGCCATCGCACAGCTCGGCGCCGTTGAAGATGAGGAAGGCGTCGGGGTTGGACGAGCAGGTCGCCAGAAACGTTTTGGGAGAACACACGACTTCGCCGGGACCACAGGCGCCCACGCCGGTGCACGCCCCCTTGAGAGGCTTGCCCTGGTGGGTTTGATCTTCGTCGGTCTTGCCATCGCAGTCGTTGTCGAGCTCGTCGCAAATTTCCTTGATGTTTTCTTTGGTTTCAGTACCACAGACGGCACTCTTGAAGTCGGCGGCGCAAGCCACCAGGCCGTTGGCGCACTGGTCGGCGTCGGTGCCGTCGCAAGCGGTGCCCAGGGCAAGCTTGGCGTCGCTCCAGGTGAAGCCCTCGTCGGTCTGGCCGTCGCAGTTGTCGTCCAAGCCGTTGCAGAGTTCAGTCACACTTTCAACGGTCTCTTTGCCACACACAACATTGCTGCCGTCGCCGGTGCACTCAAACACGCCGTTCTTGCACTGATCGTTGTCACCGCCGTCACAGGGCTGGCCGACGGTAAAGTCTTCATCGGTCTTGCCGTCGCAATTGTCGTCCTTGGCGTTGCACGACTCCTTGATATCCACGGCCGTTTCATTGGTGCAAACGCCAATGGTCTTGTCTGGCGAGCATGCCCAGGTGCCGTTCTTGCACTGGTCGCTGTCGGCGCCGTCGCAGGGCTTGCCAACCAAAAAGTCCTCGTCGGTCTGGCCGTCGCAGTCGTTGTCCAGGCCGTCGCAGCTGTACTCCTTGTCGGCCTGGTAGCCGGGCACGCTCTGATAGCCGCACTGCCAGGCGGCACCGATGCACTTGGCGCTGACGTTGAGCTGATTGCAGACGCCAACTTGCTTGCAATTGGAGTCCTTGACGCCCAGCCCCTCGTCCAAGTGGCCGTCGCAGTCGTTGTCGATGCCGTCGCAGACTTCGGCCAGCCCAGCGTACTTGCTGCCGCCGCCCATGGTCGAGCAGATCGCCTTGCCGCTGGGGCCGCACTCCACGGTGCCGGGTACGCCAGCGCAAGCGCCTGGGCCCTGACAGGGAAAGCCGACCGCATTGCCGCCAAAGGTCATCGACTCGTCGGTCTTGCCGTCGCAGTCGTCGTCCTTGCTGTTGCAGACTTCGTCTTTGGATTGCGGCTCGGTGCCATAGAAATCGGTAGAGCAAACAGGAATCTGCAGCTCAGGAGAGCACACCACCTTGCCGGCGCCACACAGGCCCAGGCCGGTGCACGCGGCTCCGACCTGCTTGCCAAAGTAGCTCAGGCCTTCGTCGGTCTTGCCATTGCAGTCGTTGTCGATGTTGTCGCACAGCTCGACCTGATTGCCCTGGCTCTCATTGCTGCAGGTCGTGCCCTTGCCGTCGGCGGCGCAAGCCCAGGTGCCGGTCTTGCACAGGTCGGCATCGACGCCATCGCAGGCCTGGCCAAGATCGGCAAACACTTCGTCGGTCTTGCCGTTGCAGTTGTCGTCCACGCCGTTGCAGAGCTCGGCTTTGGCGCCGACCTTGGGCACGCACAACACCTGGGCGATGCTGGAGACGCGGGTGCACACGGTCATGCCGGCTTGGCAAACGCCCGTGGTGGAACCGCAAGCAACGCCGCCGCCGGGATTGCCTTCGTCGGTGGCGCCGTCGCAGTCGTCGTCCTTGCCGTTGCAGACCTCTGGTGCGCCGGGGTAGATCTTGGCGTCAAAGGGCTTGCAGTCCTGGTCAAGGCTGTTGGCGTACTTGTCGCCGTCGTCGTCGTTGATGGCGCCGCAGTCGACATCGGCTCCGTCGCAATTCTGATCGATGCCATCGCCGCAGAGCTCGGGAGCGCCGGGAAAACTGGCCGGATCCTGAGGGTTGCAGTCGATCTCGTCGCCCTTTTCGTTCTTGCCGGAGAAGCCATCCTTGTCGGCGTCCAGGCCATCACAAGTGCTGATCTTGCCGTCGCAATTCTTGTCGCAGGCCTTGATGGCCGCTTCGCCGCTGCCCAGCGCTGGGTCGCAACACGGCTCGGTCTTGACCTTGGGCGAGTACCCGGCATCGAGTTCGTTGCAGTCATCTGGGCCGACCACGGTGTCGCCGTCGAGGTCGCTGCCGTAGCACGTCTCGTCGGTTTGGCCGTTGCAGTTCTCATCAACGTTGTTGCCCTGGCCGGGAGCCTTGCAGGCCTCTTGGATGTCATAGGTCTTTTCCACGCCGCAGGTCAGAGACAGTCCGTCGACCTGGCACACCTTGACGCCGTTGGCACACATGTCGCTGTCGTCTGCCGAATCGCACGCGGAACCCAGGCCTTGAGCCAGAAAGGTCTCGTCGGTCTGGCCGTCGCAGTTGTCGTCCTTGCCATTGCAGACTTCCGTCTCGCCCAGGGACGCATCGACGCAGGTGACCGTGACCGCCTTGCCAATGCCAACCCCGGTGCACACCAGCGTACCGGCCTTGCACGCGCCCACGCTGGCGCCGCAGGCCGCGCCGCCGCCGGGATTGCCATCGTCGATGATGCCGTCGCAGTCGTCATCGATCGCGTTGCAGATTTCCTTGTTGCCGGGGCTCTGCTTGTTGGTCGAGTCTTCGCAGTCGTAGTCTGCCGTGTAGCCGTCGCCGTCCTGGTCATTGATCGGCGTGCACACCGGGTCAGAGCTGTTGCAGTCCTGGTCGATGCCGTCGCTGCATTTGTCGGCGGCTTTGGGGTGAATGGTGGCATCGGCGTCGTTGCAGTCGGCTGGGGTGGCAAAACCGTCTTTGTCTTTGTCAGAGCTGCTGCAGGCGATGACCTTTCCGTCACAATTCCAGTCACAGGCCTTGCTGCCGGCTTCGACATCGACGGCGACCGGCGTCGCTCCGCTGGCCAACAAGGCGCAGCAGGGCTCATCGGCGCCGGGGCGGACCTGGGCCAGATAGGGACCGCAGTCCGTGAGGTCCGGGGTGCCGTCCTGATCGGTGTCCTTGGGCGGGCAGCCTTCGTCGGTCTTGCCGTCGCAGTTGTCATCCAAGCCGTTGTTGCACAAATCCTTAGCCGGCTTCTTGACTTCCGTGGAGCAGACCACGCCCTTCTTGTCAGCGCTGCACTGGAACTTGCCGCCAGCGCACACGCCAACGCCGCAGTCGCTTCCCAGAGAGGCGTACTTGTCATCGGCTTGGCCGTTGCAGTCGTTGTCCAGACCGTCGCACAATTCGGGGCTGGGCACCGGCGCCGAGCACTGCGACCAGCCGTTTTCGCCGCAGGTCTGGGTGCCCACGCACTTGCCCAGCGGGCTTTGGGTGCTGCAGCCCCAGTTTTGGCTGAGCACCTCGGCGGTGCAGGTGCAAGTGCCCAGCTGCGGCACGCACACTTCGCCGGCCTTGAAAGACTGGCAGACAAAACCGCTGGGGCAGCTGCCGCCGGCGCCACAGGCCACGCCGCACAGCGATTCTTTGGTGGCCGCCAGGGGCACGCACGGATCGCTGCCGCAATCGCTGTCCGTCTCGCAGGCTTGGCAGAGCTTGCCGGGCAGGGGCAGGCAATAGGGCACCGCTGTGGACCCGGTGGCCACGTCAAAACCGCAGCGCATGCCGGCTGGGCAGTTGCCGTCGCAGCTCTTGCTGCAGACCTTGGGCGAGCCGGGGATGTTCAGGCAAAGGTCGCTGTCGCACTCGGCGTTGGTGGTACAGGTGTGGCCCACAGCCAGCAGCACCGGGGCGGCGTCGACATCGGCATCGCCCGGCTGAGAGTCGGCAGGGGCCGCATCGACCTCCGCCCCTGCGTCGCCGGCTGCGTCGCTGACCGAGTCCGCCTGGGCATCGACATCGGCCACAGCGGTGACGTCCGCCGCATCCTCCAGACTGTCTGCGCCGGTGTCTGCCAAGGTGTCTAGGGCATCTAGCGCCGAATCCTGACCAGCGTCGCTGTCTTTAGAGACCAGGCCGTCCTGGGCTGCTGGGTAGAACTCGGTCTGCAGACACCCCGGTAGCCAGGTGATCAGCGCCAAAGCCAGGAACGCCGCCAAGCCGGCCGAAGCCGCGTGGGTCGGGCGCCATTGCTGTGCAGAAAAGTGAAATTGTTTCACGTGATTGCGTTCCATCGCGCCGCGGATGAGCAAGCAGGACTGCAGCAAAGCCTGGGCCGGGCTGAACCGCAACGCTTGCGTGCGCGCGCAGGCTACTAGGCTACCCTGCCCCAGCCCCAGGTTCAAGGCCGCGGCGGCTCGCGGAACCGCCAAACTGCGCCGAAAACGCAGTCTCCGCACCGCGCTTGGCAGCGGTCGATCTCAGCCGTGCGCTGCAGCGCCGATCTGGACCACCAGCAGCCACTGGTTGGAGCTGCCCGACTGGACCGGGTGCAGCTCTTGCAGAATGGCGCTGTCGGCCAATTGACGGTGAATCTGCGCCCAAGCCTGGGCGGCGTCGTCATTGCGGTAGTGCTCAAAGGGGGTCTGCTCCAGCGGAATCGCATGGGCCCGCGCCAGCTGCGCGGCATCGCGGACCAGCCCAAACACCACGTTGTCGACGGCGACCAGCAGCCCGCCGGGCCGCAGGACCCGCGCCGCCTCGGCCACGGCAAGCCCGGGATCGCGCAAGTGGTTCCAAGAGCGCAGCAGCAGCACCGCGTCTGCGCTGGCGTCGGCGATGGGCAGCTGCTCGGCCACGCCGCGCACAAACAGGCCGCGGGGCAGCGCCGCCGCGCTGCGCTGCAGCTGGCCCAGATCGGGCTCTACCGCCACATAGGCCAGCTGGCCGCGCTCGATCGCCTCGGTCAGGGCCGCCACGTAGCGCACCGGCCCCGCGCCCACATCGACCACGGTGCCGCGCAGCCCGGCCAGCAGGGCCAGCAGCCGCGCCTCTTCGCGGGCAAAGGGGCTGGCCCTGGTCACCCGCCACACCGGCAACGCCTCAGCCGCTGGCGGGTCCTCCTTGGCCAGCGGCAGCAATTCCGCTGCAAAATCTTCAATTCTGGCGGCCTGCGATCCGTCGCGGTAGAGCTGCTGGCGGCTGACGGCCAGCGCGACCTCTGGCGGCGCGATCTGGCCAGGCAACAGAGTCAGGGCCGCCAACGGCCGCGGCGCGCCAGAGGGTTCGCCTTCGTGCAGCCAGCCGATCTGCTGCCCGGGACCATCCAGCAGCACATCAAACTGATTGGTCACAGCAATCGGCAGCGGCCGAAGCGGGGCCGCCGCCTGCGGCGCCGCGTGGCACTGCGCAGCCAGGGCGCACCCCTGGCAGGGCTCGGCGCGGTGGGGCGGCGGCCCCTCAACCAGGGCCAGGTCGCCGCGCCGCGGGCCGATCAAGTCGGCCGGCAGCAGGCACAACGGGGCGCGCAGCGAGGTCCAGCGGTGCAGCGGCTGACGGTGCCTGGCCAGGCCAGCGATCGCTTGGCCCCATGCCTCTGAACTGCTTTGATCGTCTCCGCACAACACCAGCAGCAGCGGCACGCTGGTCGGCAAGGCGGCCAGCCACTGGCTGCTGCAGTGCTGCGGGGCAATCGCCAGCGCCGCCACCAGATCACGGCGGCGCACCAGCTGGGCCCACGAAACAACCCGTGTAAGATCAATAGACTCAGGCCGAAGGACCGCCACCCGCCGCCCCGGCGGCCACGCCCGCAGCACCTCTGGCCACAGCCGTTGGCCGCGGGCCGTCAGGGGAGCCACCGCGTCGGGCCAGTAGCCCCAGGAGAGAATGGCGCGCTCAGGCGAATTTGAGTTTGACACGCTGGCCTTGTGCTCCTTAGACTGCGGTGCAGGGTGCGCCATCCCCTGGGGGTATACCATGTCCGTTTCTCGTCGCGAGTTCCTTACGCTGCTCGGCACTTCCTTTGCCGGCGCTGCCGCGGTTGCCGGCATGAGCCAGTTGGGCTCGGCTGCTCACCCGTCATCCGCCACCCCGCTGCAGTCCGGTCAAGCCGGCGCGGGTAGCTGGATCGTCGAGCAGATCGGTGCTGTAGACAAGGGTGCCGTCTCTATCTCGCTGCGCCACGATGCGACCGGCGAGCGCCTGCTGGTCGATGTCTGCCGCAAGGGCTCGGCCAATGCGCCGGCCTCCAGCCGCCACTTTGATCTGTTCCTGGCCAACGCCGGCCAGGGTCAAGCGCCGACGCCGCGCCACCACGTCGAAGCAGTGCGCGCTCTGGCCGGTCACCTGGATCGCCACGTCCGCGCAGTGCCAGCGACGCTGCAGACCCAGGACACGCGCCTGGCCGAGCAGGTCGATCTGCACCGCACCAACGACGATTTCGCCGCGGCCTGAACTGGCAGCCCCAGATCGGCTCGGCTTGGATCCGCTTGGATGTGAGCCCTGCCCGTCTGCCAACCGAGCCGCCAAGCTGACGGCGCCACCGCTTGCACCCCCCAAGCGACGGCGGCGCTGCCAGCCCAACCTGTCTAGTGCCCAGCCCCGCTGACAGGATCCGCGTTGACGCCGGATCTTGTTAGTATGGCTTGGCCATTGGCCATTTCAGCTATTGGCCGCAGCTTTGCGGCGACACCCGGACTGCGTCGATCGGCTTGGCTGGTCGAGGCGCCGAGGTGGGTGGCGGAAACACGCGGCAACCTGCAAATCGCTGCGCAAAGCGATCAGATCGCCTCCTGGCGGGGATGACCGCGGCAGACGCCTAGCGAACGGTGACGTGGCGCAGCAGGTTGTCGTCGTCCAGCGCCATGCCTGCGCCTTTGACCACCGCGCTGACCGGGTCGTCGGCAATGAGCACCGGCAGGCCGGTTTCTTCTCGCAGCAGCTGTTCAATGCCCTGAAGCAAGGCTCCGCCGCCGGCCAGGACTACGCCCTTGTCGACGATGTCGGCGCTCAGCTCTGGCGGAGTGCGCTCTAGCGCATTGCGGACGCCGCGGACGATCTCGGTCAGCGGGTCGCTTAGGGCCTCGCGAACCTCGTCGGCGCCCACGACCACCGTGCGTGGCACGCCAGCCGCCACATCGCGGCCCTTGACTTCCATGGACCCAGCGTTGGCTTGGGGCCAGGCATTGCCAATGCGGATCTTGATCTGCTCGGCCGTGCGCTCGCCTATCAGCAGGTTGTACTTGCGGCGCAGGTGGTCGACGATGGCTTGGTCCATCCGATCACCGCCTACCTTGAGCGACTGGCTGTGCACAATGCCTGCCAGTGAAATGACCGCGATCTCAGTGGTGCCGCCGCCAATGTCGACAATCATGTTGCCCGATGGCTCGGTGATCGGCAGGCCAGCGCCAATCGCCGCCGCCATCGGCTCTTCGATGAGGTAGACCTCGCGGGCGCTGGTAGACTCGGCGGACTCGCGCACCGCGCGCTTTTCTACATCGGTAATGCCGCAGGGCACGCAGATGATGACCCGCGGCCGCACCAGCGTTCGCTTGCTGTGGGCGCGGTTGATGAAGTACCGCAGCATGGCTTCGGTGATCTCGAAGTCGGCGATCACACCGTCTCGCATCGGCCGGATCGCCTCGATGCCAATGGGGGTACGGCCGATCATCTCCTTGGCGTCTTTGCCCACGGCCAGCACCCGCCGCAGACCGCGCGCATCGACCTGCACCGCCACAACCGACGGCTCGCGGCTGACGATGCCGCGGCCCTTGATGTAGATCAGGGTCGTGGCCGTGCCAAGGTCGATGGCGATGTCATTGGAGAACAGCGACTGGAACCAGCTCACCCGGCCCCCAGGGCTTTCAGACCCGCGGCGGTGCAGACATGACCCCTACGCACCGCGCGCAGGGAGGCACCGAGCGCGCCAAGGTAACAGCTAAGAGGGCCAGACGACAAGCCCAATGCAGGGTTATCTGTCAACTGAGCCCCCGTGAGTGCGAGTCGGCGGGCGCTCTGGGGCGATCCGCGGAGAATTGTGCTGGCACCAGGCAACACGGCGCCACCAGTGACCACGGCGCGGCGGAGATCCGCACAGGAAGGCAAGACGCGTGGACGTCGAACTTCCAAAAATCTTCTCGCAACGACCACTACTTACCGGTGCGAAAACCCGCGGGCGGCAGAATCAGCGAGCGCAGACCGGCCGTGTCCTTGGTGGTGGCGCACTTGTTGGGGGCCTGGCCGGTGCACTCCCGGAGCGGACCGTTCAGGTAGGCCAGAAACAGGTCGTGAAAGCCTTGGTAGTCGGCGGCGGCGCCTTGGGGAGCCAGGCCCGAGCCCCAGGAGTTCTTGATGCGGAAGAACTGAATGACCGCCTTGGGGTCCAGGGCCGCTTGCAGGGCCTTGGGGTCGGTGACGTCAACGCCGGCCTTTAGGACCGTGCCGTCGGCCAGCTTGACCTCGTAGTCTTCCAGCACGGTCATGTGGCCGCCCTGACTGCCGGGGGAAGCGGGCGGGGCCTTGAAGGCCTTGTCTGAGCCCATGGCGGCAAAGTCGACAAACCAGAACATGATGACCGGAAGCTTGTTGTGCAAAGCCTTCTGCGCTTCGATCTGGAAGGTGCGGCGCGAAGAAGCGGTCGTGGGGTAGGACTGCTCGCGCCAGGCGTAGGGGCCGGTGCGGTTGATGAAGCTGTAGCTGGTGACGGGCTTGCCGATGGCTTCGTCTAGCCAGACCGTGCGCTGCTTGCCGGCCTCGAGCACATAGCCAACCGGCAGCTCGCGCGGGTGGCGCATGCCGGCGGGCAGCTTCTTGGACTTGTAGAGGTTCATGGTCACGGACTTGCCGAAAACCAGGTCGAGCTTGCCGGTCACCTCGGGGCTGAGCTGCCAGGCCTTGTCCATCTCGGCGCGGACCAAAGCGCGGTCCTTGCGGGCGGCGGCGGTCGAGAGGGCGCCGGTCTTGAGCGAGGCGTTGATGGCCGACAGGGCGGCGGACTGGCGGAGGCTGCGGGCCGCCTCAGCCTCATCTGGAATGAAGGAGCCTTCATCCATCAGGCCGTAGCGCAGCATGATCTCGCCGGCCACGCCCCAGAAGCCGCCAGCGGCGATCTGACCGGCGTCCAGCGCGGCGATCTGCGTACCGCCGTTGCCGCCGGCGATCTCTTCGTACCAGTGCCAGTAGCTGATGTAAGACTCGCTGAGATTCAAGGTGTTGTTGGTGTGGCTCAACACCAGCGACTCGACCCAGCCCACGCTGGCGTAGACCCAGCAGTTGCCAATGGACTGATTCTTGACCGCCGTGTTGGCCACATTGGTCAGGTCGTCTTCACTGACGGCCACGCCCTCTTCGACCGCGCAGCCGGCCAGGGGCAAGCTCAGGATCGACAGGGTGGGAAGGGCCAGCGCCAGGGCGGCGGCCGTGGCCGAGCGGCTCCAACTGGCTGTGCAACTTCCACCGACCAAGCGAATCTTGCGCAACATTACAACCTCTTGCCGAGCCCGCTGGGCCGTGCGCGCAAGAGTATAGAGCAGACGCTGCAGCGGAGAAAGCAAAACCGTGCGAGCCGCCGGCCAACCCGGGGTCAAGCTGCACCAGCTCGGCGGCGCGCGGAGGGTGCTACTACGGTGCGGTTCCGACCGGCTTGTCCCAGATGGCGTCGAGCCCTTTCTCTTTGATGCACTTGGCGTCGCCCCAGCACTCATCGTCCAGCACGCGCTTGCCGAGGGAATGGAAGTACGCCACGATCAAATTGCGGTGGAACTCTGTGAAAGTACCCTTGTAGCTCTTGCCGTCGGCGGCCTTCTCTGGCACTGGCGGAAAGCTGTCTGAGGTTTTAGACTGGGCGATGTACTCATGGTGGCCGTGTACGTCGGCCAGGCACAGGCCGGAGCGCTCTGGCTTGCCTGGCACGGTCTCGACCAGATTGCAGAGCTTCTGCAAGGGCTTGACAGCGTTGGGCGACAGCGGCGGCGGCGGCGCATCCTTGCCCTCCAGCAGCCCGAGGGGAATCGCCTTGTCAAACCACGGCCGGTAGGGCGCCGCTGGACCGGCCAGATCGCCGCGACCAAACAGGCCCATGCTCCGCGCCAGCGTCACACCGGTGGTAAAGGGCACGGTCTGGTCGATGACGGACAGCATCATCAAAATGTTGGTCGCGCCGTAGCCCGGCAGCGGGTCCAAGATGGCGCGGTCGGCGACCGTGATCGCATCCGCCCCTTCCAGCACGTTGGCGGCAAGCTGAACAAACTTGCGGAAATCTGGGGTGTTTCGCTGCGCCCCCAGGCCTTCCTTGGGCGTGCGATCGACGACTTCGGCCAGCAGCTTGCCGTTGGGGTCGCGCACCCGCACCCGCAGACGGTCGAACTGGTCCGACGCCGCCACCAAGGCAAAGCTGCTATCGCTGCTGGCTTTTCCGCTGGCGTGGTTGCCGTTTTCCAGGTTCTCCAGCTCGATGGCGCTGCCCGCCGGCACCGAGATCTCGGCAAACCACGTGGGGACGTCTACGGCAGTGGCCAAGCATTGCCCGGTCTTGGGGTCGCGGTAGCTCTTGCGGGTCCATTTGCCGCAGCGGTCGGAGTCGTCGTTCCAGGTCAGGCGGACCTTGCCGGTGGGCTTGCCATCGCTGCCCTTGACCGGGCAGCCGGTGACCTGCGGGCCGCTGATCGCGTGCATCAGTGGCGTGACCACCCCTTGCAGGCGGGTGCGCATGAAGATGTCGGCCAGGCCCGCGCCGGGGACCACGGGAGCCGCGGCGACGATGAATGGCTCCAGCGGCGCCGTCAGGGCCGTATGGATGCCGCCAAGGGAGATGCCCATCATGAAATAGGGCACGTCAGGGCCACCGGCGTCCAGAATGCCGTCCATGTCAAAGTCGCCGGCCAGCAGGCTCGGCATGAGCTGCGCTTTGGTGGCCTTGTGGGGATCCGCTGGCGGGGTGGGCATTTTCTTCATGCCCAGCGCCCGAAGCAGGCGCACAGCCACGATGTAGTCGAAGGTGGTCTGGCGCATGGCGTCGCGCAGGCGGAAGGCATTGGGCGCGTAGTAGGCCTCGCCGCCCTTGATCCAGCAGTCGCCGTCGTCGTCGGTGGCGCGGCCTTTGACGGCCAGCTGCTGAACGAAGCCATGCTGCAGCAGCGGCGGCAGCACTTCTTCGTCGCTCATCTGCACGATGTCGCCCGCAGCGTCTTTGATGGGCTGGCCCTGGGCGTCTTTCTTGGCAAAGTGGGTCTCATGGTCGGCGTACAGCATCGGCACCAACAGCGCCTTGAGCAGACCGGCGTAGCCGCCGCCATCGCCGCCCAGGGAGTCGGCCAAGAACTTGAGCGGATCCGCCAAGACGGGCCCATGGCCAACGGCGTCAATCGAGAAGGTCGCAATGCCCGCCTGGGCCAGCTTGTCAGCCAGCAGCAAGCACTCGATCCGCGAAGTGCCGGTGGCATGGGCATAGACGACCACGGGGAACGGCGGCTTGTGCTGTGCCGTGGTCTTGGGAACCACTAGCAGAAACGGCACTTGCTCGTGAAATTTGGCGTTGTCGCGCTCGATCGTGCCCTTCTTGACGTCGAGATGCCACACATTGCCCGGAGTGGCGCGGAGATTGGGCGTCTCGAACTCGCCAAACACGACGTGGCTGACATGCTCAAAGCCGCCGGCCGGGACAAACTGGTTGATGAGCCCAAACAGCTTCTGCATGTACGCGCCCTGCAGCGCAAAGGTGTGATCCCAGCCGACGACTGGAAACGGGTCGCCCCCCAGGGGACCGTAGCTGCCGTCGCCATCAAAGTTGATCTCCATGTCGTACACATCACTGATTTTTGGCTCGAACTCGGCCTTGAGCCACGCAAAGGTCCCCGTTCCGTACAAGCCGTCGCGCAGCGCCCGGAAAGTCCGGGCCAGGTCGCCAGTGGTCAGCGTCCAGGCAAAGGACACGTCGCTCGGCGCAATCCCGAGCTTGGCCAGGGCCGGCAGCGCCCGCTTGAGATCATCGGTTTGGGTGTCGTGGTTCACTGCCGGCAGCGGCGAGCGAATCGGACCGTAGTTGCCGTCCTTGTCCCACCCCTTGATCCCCCGCGTCAGCACGACGGCATACTGGGCGCCGGCCTGCAAGGGAATGAGCGGCCGAAAATCCAGGGTATGAGTAATTGTTTCATAGTGGTAGACCCACTTATCTGGCTTGCCATCGCCATCGCTGTCGACCTTGTTGCTGGGCGGCAAGATAAAGCTGTCAAAACCCGCGTAGGGATCCAGCGGAAAGTAGGCGTGCGGATCGGCATCGTGCGGGAACCAGCCGCGGCCAAGGTCCAAAGCCAGGCGCTCGCCAAAGCGCTTGCTGCCCTGCTGGATGTTGATGACCTGGACGGTCTGGTCGGTCACGGTGGTCAGGTCAATCGGCCCATCAAAGGCGATCTGGATCGGCGTCAGGCCAGAAAATCCCTCCACTTCAGCCAGATACTGGCGATTGAGCGAGTCGAGCTTGGTCGTGGCTTGCGGCGAGACGTTGACAAACGTGGCACCGTCGGCGCGGCGGCGCAGCGCCAAGTCGTTGGGAAACGGTATCTCTGGCTGCGGCAGCTGCAGCGGCTCAAAGCGCACTGTGGGCCCGGGCTGGCTGCGATCGCTGACGGCGATGCCCAGGGGCGCCGCTACATCGGGATCTGCGGCCGTGCCACAGGCCGCAGCGAACAGCCACGCCCCAAGGGCCAAGAGGACATTGAAACACCTAAAGTTCTTGCGGCGATCCATGTTCGTTTCTCCGAAAAACTAGAGGTCGATGCGCAGCTGAAGCGCGCCCTGCCAAGCGCCGACCGCCGCCATGGGCCGGCCGGACGCGTCGTCAAAAACATCGCCGGGAAACCACACGCCGGCGTCCAACCGCAACACCAGCTCTGCCCAGTAGGCCAAGCGGGCCTTGGACTCGAGCGCGGCATCCAGCTCCAAGCCCAGGTTGCGCTTGGCCACGGCGCCGCGCGGCCCCACCGCCTCTCCGCCGGCCAGCCACGAACGGAACGGATCGGCCGCATCACTGGGGCTGGACGCCCACAGAGCGCCCAGCAAAATAGCCTGGTTCTTGCCTGGTTCTACGCGAAGCACCGGGTGCAGGTAGGTGGCCTGGGTCACGGCGCCATCGGTGTTGACCCGCTCTAGACCGGCCGGCGCGTGGGCCGAGTAGCGCAGGTCAGCGAGGTTGGCCGCGGCCTGGGCGCTGAGCAAGCGCTGGGCCACGGGGAACATCACAAGGCCCACGCGATAGTCGTTGGCCATGCGAAAGTTGCGCAAAGTGTCATTGCCGGGCCGGCTGTCGGCGCTGGCCGTGCCAGTCTCCAGGCGGAAGGAGGAGCCGCGGCGCTGGCCAAACTCGACCCGCGCCACCCCGCCCAGCTGGTCCACGTTCTTCTTGCCGGGTTGCGACGGGGTGGCCATCCAGCCGGTCTCGCCGCGCACCATCACGCCTTCGGCGGCCAATTCGAGGTAGTTGCGCGGACCGTTGTGGCGCCGCCAGCGCAAGAAACCATCGACAATTTGGGCTTGCATCGGCAGGTTGTTGGCATCGGTCTGGTTGCGCAGCACGCCGTAGACGCCGGCCTGCAGCTCTGGGCCGCGGTAGAGGAGCGCGGCGATGGCGTTGTTGGCCTCGTCGCCGGGATAGGCAGCCAGGTCGTCTCGCGCTACCCAGTCGTAGGCGACGGCCACCGCCAGCGGAAAGGCGTGGGTGGGGTCGCCGCCCTGCCAGAGGGCCGCGGGCAGCAGCGCGTAGCCCAGGCGGGTGACCGTGGAACCACCGCGGCGAACGCCAAATTGCATGGGATCTTCTGTGCCGTCCTGAGCCAGCAAGCCAAGGCCCCAGGTAGACTGGGTGCGGCCAAAGGTAAACTGACCAGCCAAGGTGGTGGCTTCGACCGAAGCGCGGCGCAGCAGCGTTGGACCGTCTCGCAGTGCCGGCTCTGGACGGTCCCAGCTGCGAATCTCAAGCTCGAATTCGCCTTTGATGGCGCGCAAGAAGCCGCTGGCGCTGCGCCACCCCCCTTCGCCGCCCACGCGGCTGCGCGCTTCGACTTCGGTAGGGCTGGTCAGGCGCAGGGCTTCCGCGGGCTCAGGGCCGCTGGCCTCTACCAAGCTGGCGGAGTCGGCGACAAACCGCTGGCGTAGCCAAGCCTTGCCGTGCCAGCCCACCGCATGGGCAGCGGCGTCGACGCTGGACACGGGCGGCGCCGGCTCGGCGTGACGGCGCTCGCGGCGCCAGCTGGGCCGGCTGTCTTCGTCAGAATCGTCTTGGTCGGCGGGGGGATGCCCAGCTCCGGCGGGGACGCGCGGCGGATCTTCCACGCTGGCGGCACCGGCGGGGCCGGCAGGGGCCGCATCTGCAGGGGCACTGGCAGCAGCACCACTGGCAGCAGGGGCGGCAGCAGGCGTCGACGCTGCGGGCAAAGCGGCTGGAGGTTCAGCGGGTTGGGCGACCGCCACGGCGGCGCGCAGGCAAGAGGCTGCCGCAGCGGCGCGCAGGCTCCATGAAAACAAAGTTGGGGTCACGGCGGCCTCGCGGCAACAGACCGCTCACGGCGCGGCGGAGCCGAAGGTTAGCACAACCGCGCGTGCGGTCTATGCTCCAAGAGCTAAACGCGGCGACCGGCCAAAAACCGCAGCGTGGACTGGAAAATAGGCCCAGCTGCCCGCGACAACGGCCAGCGCCGCGGCGGCCAGGGCGGCCGGCAGCGGCCAGGTCTCGCCGACCGCCCACCAAGCCAGGCGCAGCCACGCCACGTGGGCCAGATACAGCGGCAGAGAGTCGCGGCCCAGGCGAGACAACCCATTGTAAACCCAACGGACTACCGGGACTGCCGCCGCTTCGCTCCACTGCGCCAGGGGCCAAGCCCACAGCAAGAACAGGGCAAATCCACCGCTCATGGCCGGCGAGCACCAGAAATCGTCAAACCGCGGCGCCTGCGGGGGGCGCAGCGCTACCCAGGCGTGCAGGGCCAAGGCCGGCAGGGCCAGCCAGCGCGACCAGGGCGGCGGTCGCCAGCCGCGGGCCAAGGCGGCGCCGATCCCCACCCCGGCGCCAAGAAAGCCAATCCAGTGAAGGGGGCTGCGCCCCTCTGCCCGCAGCAGCCAGCCGGCCAGCGGCGGCGGCGCGCGGTCCACAGACGACACCGCCACCAGCCATACTTGTCCGGCCAGCTGGGCGGCGGCCAGAAGGACAGCCATGCCGGCCAGCCACGGCCAGCGCCCGGGCGCGCGAGCCCATCCCCGGACCAGCGCCGCCCACAGCGGCACCAGCACCAGCGCCCCCAAGTAGGCCGGCATGAACCACAGCTGCTCCGCGGTGTAGCCCAAGGTCAGGTCGTAGAGCCACCCCGCGGCAGTCGCGGGGGGCTGCCACTGGCCGTCCAGCAGGCCAAGCCCGGCATACAAAGCGCTCCACAGCAGGTACGGCACCACCACAGTGCGCCAGCGGAGCCGCAGCCCAGCCCGCCGGGGCCCGACCCCAAGGGCCCGGCGGACCACCATCGCCGTATGCGCCGCCAGAAACAGCGGCACGCCAAACCGGCAAAAATGATCGAGCCACTGGGCAGCAAAAGCCCAGCCATGGCTGGCCGGCACGCGCGCCGCCAAGTGGATCAGCACCACCGCGACAATCGCCAGGCCGCGCAGAAAATCGAGCTGCTGCCAGCGCTCTTGGCCCGCGGCGAGAGGAGCTGGGCCGGAGGGCGGGCCAGAGGTAGGCAGATCTGCGCCCGAGCTCAACGCGGGTGCGACGCCAGCCAGCGCCGGGTGAACTCAGCGGCCTTCTCGTAAGACTTCTCGACGTCGGCGATGATGAACTTCTCTACCACGCCGCCGACAAACGGAATCTTGACGGTCACATCGCCCTCGATCATGCGGTTGACGCCGTCGCCGCTGGGCTGGAAGGCAAAGGTGCCGCGGGAATCGACCTTGTCTGTCATCACCGAGCTCAGCGTGGACCAGGTGCCGCGAAAGCTGCCCATGGTGTAGTCCACCGTCTCGGTGTATTCGATCTTGGAGGCGCCCAGAATCTTGGCGGCGGCCGGAGGAATCTCGCGGTCGGCGCCGACTTTGACGTCGCGGCGCAGCTTGCCGGCCTGGATCTCGCGGCGCAGCAGGGTGCGGGCCAGGCCGACCTCTTTGCACAGGGCGATGTTGAAGTCCTCGTCAAAGTAGAGGTCCTCATATTGCGCTTGCGTCAGACCGGCAAAGCGATGTTCGCACTTGAATTTCATGGCATCTCCTGGCGGGTAAGACGGGGGGTGGCGGCGACCGCTGCCAAAGCGATGGTAGCCCAAGGCCAAAGATCGCGGAAGTGGGGCGCGGCAAAAGGCCCGCCGGCGGATCGAGGCCGGGCGAGGCCGTGCACAAACGGCAGCGCATGCGGCACAATCGCCAGCCGCAGCCGCGCCAAGGGCTGCTCCAAGGAGTTGCCGTGGCCCTGCTCCCTTTGCCCGCCGAGGCGCTGTTGCTGCAACCCGACCTCGCCGTGCGGGCCGAAACACTGCGGCATTGGTGGAATCACTGGCCGTGGCTGCGCCTGAACGAGGTGCAGGTCAGCGTCGAAGCCCGGCTGGACGGCACTGCGGCGACGTGGCGAATCCAGGCCGAGGCCGGGCAGCTGCTGGCGGCGGCGCTGCGGCTGCTGTCGGACATGGGGGCGCCGCCAGAGCGCCGGCGCGCCGTCGCCAAGGCCGTAGAGGTCCTGCGGCCAAGCCGCGCAGAAGTCTGGCTAGAGCTGCGCAAGGGCGGAGCGGACCTGGGCTGGCGGATGCTGGGATCGGCGTCCCCCGCAGCCGTGGCCGTGCTGGTCGGGCGCGACACCCCCGTAGACCTGTGTCAGGCGTGGCTGGACGCGCACCAGCAGACCTGGATGGCAGTGGGCGCCACGATCGGCGGCGGCTACTCGCTGCTGGAGTGCACGCTGGCCGCTGAATCTGACGGCGCGGAGCCCCTGGGCTGGCGCGGTTTGACAGAAGAGCTGGGCTCGCTGCTGGGCGCCCGCTTGGTCGTCGAGCCGCTGCCCGACTGGCTGGCGGCCCACCCGGGGCCGGCGACGCTGCGCTTTGGCCTGCGCCAGCGGCTGGGGCTGCCAGCGACCGGGCTGGTCCAGCCGTGCGTGCGCCTGCCGCCGCCGCCGGGTTGGCAGGTGTTGCTGGAAGGGATCGACCCCGAGCTGCGCGCAGTGGTTCCAGAGGCGCCAGACGCCCTGCTGGCCGGTGCCGAGGGCGGCATGCCGGTGTGGTCGGTGGCTTGGACCCCGGCGGCCCACTGACGCAGCCGGCGCTGGCCACCCCTGCGCGACAACCCCGTGACAATCCAGGCTCCCGCCGCAGCGCTGCCGGGTCTACTCTCTGGTCGCCCGCCGCTGACGCACCCATCGCCCGTCTGCGCGCCGGCAGGAGTCAGAGTGGAACACCGCCAGCGCACCATCATTGAGCCGTTTCGCATCAAAGCCATTGAACCTCTAGGCATTACCACGCGCGCAGAGCGGACTGTGGCGCTGCAAAAGGCCCACTACAATCCGTTCAAGCTCCATGCTGAAGACGTGCTCATCGACCTGCTGACCGATTCGGGCACCGGCGCCATGTCGGCGGCCCAGTGGGCGGCACTGATGCTCGGAGACGAGTCCTACGCGGGCTCGCGCAGCTTCTACAAGCTGGAAGCGGTGGTGCGCGAATTGACGGGCGTGACCCACGTCATCCCCACCCACCAGGGACGGGCCGCAGAACATATCTTGTTTTCAGCGACTTTGAAGCCGGGAATGATCGTGCCGGCCAACTCTCACTTTGACACCACCCGCGCCAATGTCGAGTTCATGGGCGCCCAAGCCGTGGACCTGCTGTACGACGCGGCGATGGACCCACGCGCCGACCTGCCGTTCAAGGGCGACATCGACCTGGGCAAGCTTGAGAAGATCCTGGTGGAGCAAGGCGATCGGGTGCCGCTGGTGATGGTCACGATCACCAACAACCGCGGCGGCGGCCAGCCGGTGAGCCTGGGCAACCTGCGCGCCGCGCGCCAGCTGTGCGACCGCTTTGGCAAGCCGCTGTTCCTGGATGCGGCGCGATTTGCCGAAAACAGCTGGCTTATCAAGCAGCGCGAACCGGGAGAAGGCCATCGCACCGCCGGCGAGATTGCCCGCGAGACCTTTCGCTTGGCGGCAGGCTTCACGCTGTCTGCCAAGAAAGACGGCCTGGTCAACATCGGCGGGCTGCTGGGGGTCAATGACGGCGCCTTGGCAGAGAAGTGCCGGACGCGCCTCATCTTGACCGAAGGGTTTCCGACCTATGGCGGCTTGGCCGGGCGCGATCTGGAGGCCCTGGCCCAGGGACTGACGGAAGTGCTGGACGAAGACTACCTGGAGTACCGCCACGCCTCGGTACGCTATGTATTTGATCGCTTGGATGCTTTTGGTGTACCGATGATGAGACCGCCGGGGGGCCATGCGGTCTACATCGATGGTGGCGCCTTTGCGCCGCACCTGCCGGGCTGGCAGTACCCGGGGCTGGCGCTGACCAATGCGCTGTACATCGAAGGCGGGGTGCGCGGCGTCGAGGTCGGCACGCTGATGTTTGGCCGCCCGGATCCGGCCGGTGGCCACGACGAGGTCGCGCCGCTGGACCTGGTGCGCCTGACCTTTCCGCGCCGCACCTACACCCAGAGCCACATGGACTACCTGATCGAGGTGGTGGCCGAGGTCTGGCAGAAGCGCGACACCTTGCCGGGGTACCGCATTGTGCAGCAGCGCGAGGTGCTGAGGGCGTTTACGGCCGAGCTGGAGCCGATTAGCTAGGAGCTTCAGGGTTTTGGCGGGCCCTTGCCGCGCTGCTTGCGCGTCAGCCAGGTGGCGCCGCCAATGAACACGGCCGCGCCAATCGCCGTGATGACCCAGATGCGCACCAGCTTTTCTTGGGTCAGGCCAGGCCGCTCTTGCCCTGCCACCGCCAACCCCGCCGGAGCTCCGGCCGCGGCCGCCGGGGCAGGTGCGGCGCGCTCGGCAGCCCTCTCGGCCAGCAAATCCGCGGAAGCCAGCCGGGCACAGGTGGCGTGGGCCAGCTGGGCCAGGCGGTCGCCAGCGGGAGCGCCCAGCTGGCCCTTGGCGGCAGCGCAGGCATCGGCATAGGCGCTGGCCTGGCCCGGGCGCGGCGGGTCGGCGGCGTGCCACTCAGTCAGCAGCCCAGACAAAGCGGCGTCGATGGCGGGATAGGCGGCCTGCAGCTGCTCGGTGCGGGCAAGAGCTTGCAGAGCTTGGGCGAAAAGACCGGCGCGCTGAAGGGCTTGAGCCAGCTCCAGCTGCGCCGCCGGCGAGGCTGGCTCTGCCGCCGCGCGGGCTCGGGCCAATTCCAAGGCGGCGCGCGGATCGCCCACAGCCGGGCTGGGCGGCGGTTGGGCAACCGCGGCGGCAGCCAGGCTGACGGCAGCCAGCGCTGCGATCGACAGAGCCAGGCGAATCAGAAGGTGGGCGCGCATGGGGTTCCTGTGGCGGGCGTCCGGTCCGGGCCAAGAGAAGGAGCCGAGCTCCGCTGGGCGGCCCAGTGGCAGCAGAATAAGACCGCGACGCGCTTCTTCGCGCTGCGGCCTGTAGCGTACTCTTGCAGACCAAGCCCAGCCAATTCGTGATTCTTGCTGTGGCCCCTAGAAGCCTGGCGGAGAAATCCCGGCATCTACGGCTAACTGCTTAAACCTGTTGAATCGACTCAGGCATCTGACAGGCTCCTAGCGCACGTACACGTGGGCAAAGCCGCGCAGGCTGAGGTCGCCGTTATCTGGGGTGCAGCGGGCTTCGTTGCCCGCGGCATTGTTGGCATCCTGGCCGCAGTAGGTGCCCGTGCCGCCCACGCCGATGCGCGAGTCGCAGCTGCCGCAGTCATTCTCCTGGTTGGCCACAATGCCAATGCGCACGGCCGTGTCGCCGCCGCACACCCGGTTGATGCCTTCAGAGCTGCAGTAGGGCTGTAGCGACGCCTTGGGGCCAATCAGCCCCTTCCACGCCGTGCGGCCCACCACCGAGTCTACCGCGCCGCCCTGAAACAGCTGCGCCAGCGTCTTGCCGCCGCCAATCGGCACCACCAGGTCGCGGGTCACTCCTTCGACCACCATGCGCACCAGGATCTGCGTCACCGGCACGCCGTTAAAGGTCTGCAGCTTGGCCTCATTGGTATCCACGGCCGGCAAATTGGCGTTGAGCAGCGTGGTGTTGGTCCAAAGGGGCGACCCGTAGACAAAGGTGGTCTTGTTGCCGTCGACCTTCATGGCCAGTGACCAGCCGCCTACGGTGGTGCCGTCGCTGACCTTCATCTCGCAGTGCGCTGAGTACGCCGCCACGCCGCCCGCGCCGTCCGGGTCGAGCTCGTACACGCCGCTGGCCGCGCCGGGGACAATCGCCAGGATCGTCTTGCAGTCCTTGCCCGGGTTGGCGCTGGTGCCGGGAGCCGCGCAAGTCTTGCCGTCACCCGCGTAACCGGTCTTGCACGCACAGGTAAAGCTGCCGGTGGTGTTTGCGCAGGTAGCGTTGGCGTCGCAGCCGCCGTTGTTGGTCAAGCACTCGTTGATGTCGCTGCAATTCGGCGGCGCGCCGGTGTTGTTGGTGCACTTGAACGCCGCGGCCGAGCCACACCCTCCGTTTTTGTTGGCACATTCGTCGATGTCGCTGCACGTCACGCCGTTGCCCTGCCAGTAGGTCTTGCAGGCGCAGTTGTAAGATCCCACCGTGTTGCTGCACGCCGCGTTGGCGTCGCAGTTGGCGGTGCCCGCCGCGCATTCGTTGATGTCGCTGCACGTCGGCGCACTGCCCACGTTGTTGCTGCACTTGTAGGCGCTGGCGGCGCCACAGCCGCCATTGTCGCTGGCACACTCATTGATGTCGCCGCAGGTCTTGCCATCGCCCTGCCAGAACACTTTGCAAGCGCAGGTAAAACTGCCGGCGCTGTTGGTGCACTCGGCGTTGTTGTCGCAGCCACCGTTGTTGGTCAGGCACTCGTTAACGTCTTTGCAGGTCAGTCCATCGCCGGCGTAGCCGCTGTTGCAGCCGCAGCTGTAGCTGCCAGCGGTGTTGCTGCAGGTAGCGTTGGCCCCGCAGGGCATGGGGACCAGCTTGATGGCGCCTACGGCAATACCCGCAGTGGCGTTGGCAATGTGATCGACGGTGTCAAAGAGGAAGCTCACCTGAATCTCTTTGCCGGCATAGGCGGCCAGAGACAGCTCCAGGTGCACCTTGCCCGTCTGTCCTTCGGCCTTGGAGAATACCACCACCGGGGTTGCGCCTGCTGCAAGCTCGATGCTAAATTTGTCATAAGAACTAACAGTTTCTACGGCAAGCGTGATGTCCAGCGCCAGCGCCATCGGCACGTTGGCCGGCACCAGCCACTTGGGCGAGACGGCCTTGCCTTGGTTGGCCGCGCCGGTGTCGTAGCTCGTTAGGCTGGGATTGGAGTAGTAGAGGGTGCCGTTCTGGGCAAACCAGCCCACCGTCGGCGCCGAGTTGGCGACCTTCCAGCCTGGCAGGTCGGCGTCGATCGCCAGCGGCGTGGCGTCAAAGCTCAGCGCGCACTCGTCCACGTCGCTGCAGGTCTTGCCGTCGCCGCTGTAACCGGGCTTGCATGCACAGCTAAAGCTGCCAGTGCTGTTGGTACAGGCGGCATTGTTGTCGCAGCCACCGTTGTTGGTCAGGCACTCGTCCACGTCGCTGCAGGTCTTGCCATCGCCGCTGTAACCGGTCTTGCATGCACAGCTAAAGCTGCCGGCACTGTTGCTACAGGCGGCGTTGTTGTCACAGCCACCGTTGTTGGTCAGGCACTCGTCCACGTCGCTGCAGGTCTTGCCATCGCCGCTGTAACCGGGCTTGCATGCACAGCTAAAGCTGCCGGCGCTGTTGCTGCAGGCGGCGTTGTTGTCGCAGCCGCCGTTGTTGGTCAGGCACTCGTCCACGTCGCTGCAGATCTTGCCGTCGCCGCTGTAACCCGGCTTGCAGGCACAGGAAAAGGTGCCGGTGCTGTTGCTGCAGTCGGCGGCCAGGTCGCAGCCGCCGTTGTTGGTCAGGCACTCGTCCACGTCGCTG
>CAIXGW010000144.1 GCA_903919145.1 uncultured Myxococcales bacterium | reverse complement strand
ATGCCCTAGGCAATGTCTGATGCCCGCAGCCACTGCGGTTTTTGCTGCGGGCCCCCGGGGGGCGGTGCCGGCCGCCACGGCGCCGGACAATGCCCTAGGCAATGTCTGATGCCCGCAGCGACTGCGGTTTTTGCTGCAGGCCCCCAGGGGCGGTGCCGGCCGCCACGGCGCCGGACAATGCCCTAGGCAATGTCTGATGCCCGCAGCCACTGCGGTTTTTGCTGCAGGCCCCCAGGGGCGGTGCCGGCCGCCACGGCGCCGGACTGGCGTGGGCCCTCTGCCCTGTTGACCGGCGCCCCGGCCCGACCGTACCCTTGATGGCGCGACCGCTGGCCAAAAGTGGCTGCCGCGCTCGACCTCCCTGCGCCCCCCACTGGCGCCGCAACTGAGCCCTATGTCCGCGTTTGCTGATTGCTTTGTGACGCTTCTGCTGCCAGGTGACCAACGCCAGACGGTCGGCCCGGGGGCCCTGGTCGGGCGCTCGTTTGCGGCGGATGTGCGCCTGGACGACGGGCGAATCTCAGAGGCTCACGCCTTCTTGTCTCTGCGCGGTGGCCAGTTCGTGCTGTTTGCCCTGCGCGGCCGAGTGCGGGTGGACGGTCGCGATGTCACACGCATTGAGCTGTGCGAGGGGCAGGTTATTGAGCTGGCTCGTGATTTCTCCTTGGCAGTGGAGCGAGTCGTGCCACCGCGACAGGCGCTGGCTGTGAGCGGCCCGGGGCTGGAGCGGCAGGTGCTGGTCGAAGTCACCTCTGTGATGGTCGACCCCGCGCTGCATCTGGTGGCTGGACATCAGCCGCGGGCGGCGGCGGTGCTATTTTCGGACGGGCTAGATTGGCGCGCGCAGCTGGGCTCCGGCGAGGTGCGCACGCTGACCGCAGGGGATACCTTAACGGTCAAAGGTCTGGAGCTGGCGTTTGCCGGCCAGTGGCTGGCCGATGCCCAGGTGGCGGAGACCGCGCCGCTGGTGCCGAGCGGAGCACTGCGGCTGGTGTCGTACTTTGACAGCGTGCACCTGCTGGATGAAGAAGGCGAGGTACAGGGGGTGATCACCGGCAAACCCGCGCAGATGTTGGCAGAGCTGCTGGCCTATGGCGGACCGGTCGAGTGGCGGGCTCTGGCGCACTCGCTGTGGGGCAAAGAAGAGTCCGACCAAGTACTGCGCAACCGCTTGGACGTGACGTTGGCCAAATTGCGCAGACTGCTCAAAGCGATAGGCCTGCGCCGCGACCTTGTGCTGGCCCACAAGAATGGTCTGCTGGAGCTGGTGCTGTATCCGGGCGACAAGACGGAAGACCGCGGATGAGCCACCCCGGCCGCGACGCCTACCTGAGCGATGCCGCCTGGAGCAGCGCAAGCCAGGGCGAGCCCGCGGCCGGCGACGCTGGAGACCCTGGGGACCTGGAGCTGCCACCGCTGCGCTATCTGCCCGGCGCCCTGCTGGGTCGCGGCGGAAATGCCAGCGTTCGCGCGGGCTTCGACCCGATCCTGCAGAGACACGTCGCCCTCAAGCGCGCCCACCGCAGCGACCTGCGCGCCCGCGAGCTGCTGCTGAGAGAGGCCCGGCTGACGGCGCGTCTGGACCACCCGGCCATCGCCGAAGTCCTGGACCTGGGTCTAGAAGGCGACGATGTGGTGGTGGTGCTGCACGTACGCCACGGCCGCGGGTTGGCCGAAGTGGTGGCCGAAGTGGTGGCCAGCCACGCACCTCTGACGTCCCTGCTGCGCGCCTTGACGCAGGTGTGCCAGGCGGTCGCCCATGCTCACCAGCGCGGCCTCATCCACCGCGACCTGTCTCCCGCCAACGTGGCGATAGGCGAGGCGGGCGAGGTGACCGTGCTCGACTGGGGGCTGGCGGCGGAGCTGGCCGAGGGTCAAGAGGGCGGAGTCACCGGCGGAACACCCGGTTTCGCCGCCCCTGAGCTGCGGCGCGGCGGGCCTACCACCCCCGCGACCGACGTGTGGAGCCTGGGCGCCTTGCTCCACCTGGTGTGCGCGGGGGCTGCGCCTCCGCCAGAGCCGCGCCGGCCTACCGGCTGCGACAAGCGCCTGTGGGCGATTGCACTGCGGGCCCTGGCCGCCGAGCCTGGCCAGCGCTACCGCGACGCCGGCGAGCTGGCGGCCGACCTGGAGGCCTACTTGGACGGTCGGTCCATCGCCGCCTACGCCGAGCAGCCCTGGGACCGCCTGTTGCGCGTGATCAAGCGCCACCCGGCAGCGGCGGTGGGTCTTGCCGCGGCATTGACTGTGACTTCCCTGGCTATGGGCCTGGGCGGCGTGTTGGCGGCCCGCAGCGAGTCGCGGGCGCGGGTCGCCGAGGAACAAGCGCGCGCTGCGCGGTCGGCGCAGCTGGTGGACGTTGCCGAGCGGGCCCTGACTGTCGACGACGTGGCTTCTGCGCGCGGGTTTGCCGCCGAGGCCGACCACGGACCACAGCAGCTGCGGGCGCGCGGGGTTCTGGCCGCGGTCGAGAGGGCGGCGGCGCTGGCGCTGCTGCCCGTGGCCGCGCCGTGCCCGGCGGGTGGGGTCGTCGATGCCTTTGGCGACAGCGGGCCAGCGGTGTGCCGCAGCGATGGCAAGGTCGAGTTGCGCGACGGCGCGCAGCGGCAGCCTTTGCCCAGCGAGACGACTTCGGCCGCGCTGCTGACCGCCGGCCGGCTGTGGGTCGGCGTCCACCAGGCCCAGGGGCCAGAGCTGTTGCGGGGTCAAAAAACGGCCGGCGGCGGCTGGGAATTCTCGACCACGACCTTGACCGGTGGCAGCCCGCAGCTGCGGACCTCGCCTTCGCGGCAGTACGGCGCGGTGTTCACCGCCGGGGGCGCCGCCGTCCTGGGCCACGAGCAGGGCACCTGGCTCTCACCGTGCTCGGCAGGTTTCTCGCCTCGCGATGTGGCCGTACAAGACAGCGGCCGGCTGCTGGTGTGGTGCAACGACGAGAATATCTACACCTTTCAGGGCGCCATCGAAGTAGCCAAGGTGCGCGCGGCGGTGATGCCAGCCCTGCGCGGCGTCACCCGCTTTGACGCGCTGCGCGATGGCTTGGTAGCGGTCGGCACCGTAAGTGGTCGCTTCGGCGTCGTCAGTCTGGCGAGCGGCCAGGTGCTGACGGCCCAGGACTCAGCCTTGGGCATGGTACGCTCGCTGGCGGCGGCCGCTGGCTCAGACGGGCCACGGGTGCTGGCGGCCGGCGCCCACGGCGCCACCGTGTACCTGCCGCTCCAGAACCGCTTGGTGCCACTGCCATCTGAGCCCGCAGCCACCAGCCTCAGCGCATCAGCAGCAATTCGCCAAGCCCAGAGCCCCGGCGATGACGGCCTGCGCCTGACCAGCGCCCTGGCGGCTGGCGATCCAGAGGGCGCCCGTTGGTGGCGCCTTGGTCCAACGCCGGCGAGTTTCTCCAGTCTTTCTGGCCTGCACGGCCGCTCAGCGCTGGCGGTGCCGGTGCCAGCAGTCTCTACCCGGTTGGCCACCGGTGACGGCAACGGCCGCGTGGAGTGGTTCGACTTGGCCACCGGGCGCAGCCAGACGCTGGCAGGCCCCGAGCGCGTAGTGAAATCGCTGGCGTGGAGCGCAGATGGCCGCTATCTGGCCGTAGGCGGGGCTGGGCCAGAGGGCCTGACCGTTCTGGACACCGCCACGGGCCGTGCTCTGCCGGGGCCATGGGTAGGCGAAGTTGACCTGCGCGGCCGCCATTTGGCGTGGCTGGGCCCGGACCGTCTCATTGCCTTTGCCTGGGGTGGTGGGCCCTACGCCTGGCTCCTGCGGCCCGACGGGGCCGCGACAGCTGCGATTGCCCCTTTGCCGCAGCACGGTGCCAGAGGCCTGATTGATACCAAGGACATTGCGGCGTCTGGCCGCGGCGTTTGGGTGCTGTATGAGCCGGGTCGACTGGCGCGCTTTGAGCTGCGCGACCAAGCGATCCACCTGCAGCCGATGGGCCAGGTGGCCGGCGCCAAGATTCTGGCCGTCAGCCCTGAAGGCGACCACGCCGCGGTGGTCGTTGGCGAGACCGTGGTCCTGCTCAACGCCCAAGGTGCTGTTGTCAAAGACCGGCAGCGCCCTGGAGCCCTGATCGATGACGCCGCCCTGGCCAGCGACGGCCGGCTGGCGCTGTGCCGCCGCGACGGCACCGTCTCGCTGGAAAGCCCAGCAGGAACAATGCTGTGGAGCGTGCCCGCCCACACAGACCGCTGCGCCGCCATTGTGTTTTGCGACCGCGAACAGGCTGTGTGCAGCGCCGGCTGGGACGGCAGGGTGCGGGTCATGGCTGCCCAGAGCCCCGCGGGCCGCTAACCGCGCCTGCCGGCGCTGACGCTCTGCCCTCGACAACGCCTGCCGTTCGGGTATCTTCCAGGGATCCCAGCGGGCGCCCGCGTTTGCCGCTGCTGTTCTGCGCACGCCCCCCCCCTGTCCGAGGTGATGTGATGAAGCTATTGGCGATTTTGTTGTGGCGCTGGCCGCTGACCCTGCTGGCGTTGGGCGCTCTGCTTGGGGCGGCGCCGGCCTGGGCAGAAAAGGTGATCTGGAAATACGACAGCTTGGAGCCCGACATGGCCACCCTGGCCAATGGCTTGGCCAACCACCCCGTCTATGCCCACATGGGCTTTGTCTCGGGCGAGGCCTACGGCCAGATCTACAAGCCCAAGCCAGAGGACTACCCGGTCAAGATCCTGTCGGTCGAGCTGGTGATGACCCAGCCCAAGAAAATTGCGGTGCCTCAGCAGACCGACGTGACCATTGAGATCTGGAATGGCGACGGCGTGGGCCCCGCGCCTGTGGGCAGCAAGCCCCTGTGGAGCATTTCTACCAAGGACTTTGCCGCGGGGCCGCAAATCGGCGTGCCCGTCAAAGGCAACTACGGCATGGTCTACGATTTTGACTGGAGCAAGCCAGAGAATCACCCGCCACCGATCACCAAAGGCAACATCTGGGTGGTCATCCGCTATCAGGAAAATGCCAGCGATCTTTCTGAGTATTGGGACAAGCTAGAGTGCATGAAGCAGCAGATCTCCGGCATTGAGCTTGGCTGCGGCTGTCAGCATTTGGCGGCCATCAGCGACCAGGTGACGACACCGGGCGCCAACGTAGTGCACATTGTGTGGCCGCTGGGCACGTGCTCTGGTGCCAAACAGTGGAAGTTTATAGAGCAGATCGCCAAAGATGGCGTGCAGATGAAAGGCGATTTCCTGCTGCGCCTGGGGGTAGAGGGCAATGCCGCGCCGCCGCCAGAGGACTTGGGGTCGACGCAGCCCGATGCCGGGTCAAGCGATGCGGGGCCAACCGACGCGGGCAGCAAGCCAGATGCCGGCACCACGGACCTGGTGCAGGACAGCGCCGCGGTGCCAGTGCAAGCGCCAACGATCGATGCCGTGACTCCGCAGAGCGGTCCGTTTGGCAAGGCCATCCAAATCGACGTCTACGGCAAGGGTTTTCAGGTTGGGCTGACCGCCAAGCTGGGCACAGAGGCCATCGCCGTCGATGCCAAAAGCGTCACAGCAACCAGCTTCTCTGCCACCGTGATTGGCCTTGCCGCCGGCAGCTACGATCTGGTGGTCAAGAATCCCGACGGGCAAGTCGGCTTTAAGACCTCGGCATTCAAGGTAGAGGCTGCAGTAACCCCCGACACAAGCAGCCAACCCGATGCCGGTACAGCCGAAGTCACAGTAGCCGACACCGCGGCCGAGGTCTCTGCAGACACCGCTGCAGCGCCCTTCAGCGTAGAGGCCGTCACCCCCGACTGCATTGCAGCAGCCGCGGCTTCGGACACCGTCATTACCGTGCTGGGCAGCGGCTTTGCCGAGGGCCTGGTGCTCAAGCTCGACTCGACGGAGCTGGTGGGTGTGGAGGTCAAGAGCGGCAGCAAGGCCACGGCCCTGGTGCCCAAGGGTCTTTCGGCCGGCACGCGCACCCTGTACGCCGTGCAGGGCGGAGCCACCAAGGTGCTCGCCAACGCTGTGACCATTGGCGCGTGCGGCAAGACCGCCGCCCCCGTCGCGGGCAACAACGCCGAGGGCTGCAGCGCCAACCGACGCTCGTCCAGCGGCTCCTGGGCCCTGCTGACCTTGGCCTGCGCGGCCTTGGTTGCCCTGCGGCGGCGACGCTTCTTGGGCGTCAGCTTGCGGTAGCAGTAGGACCCAAGGGCCTCTAGGACTTGACAGCCTTGCCGTTCACCCCGAGCTTGATCATCGCCCCCGTGGCCCAGCGAGCGAGCCCGTGCTGTGGATGAAACCCAGAATAGTAGCTGTCTTTGCCTATCTATGGGTCATGGGCAGCGCCCAGGCGACCCAGGGGCAGCCACGCGAGCCGCCGCAGCCCGAGCCCCAGACCCAGCCAGAGCCCCAAACCCAGCCCGCGACCCAAGGGCTGCCGCAAGCCGCGGCCACCGTGACCCCTGGGCTGCGCAAAGTCGAGCACAGCGCCCTTGGCACCACGCTGTGGCTGCACCTGCGCAACAACCCCTTTCCTTGCCAAGGCTTTCCGTGGCTTGACCCGACCACTGTGCTGTTTGTGCCCAGCCAATTTCGCCCCGGCGCCCGCCTGAACCTGCTGGTGCACTTCCACGGTCACGATGGCCAGGCCGAGCGCAAGATGGCCGATCACCAGCTGCGCGAGCAAGTCAGCGAATCTGGGCGCAACCTGCTGCTGGCGGTGGTGCAGGGGCCGCTGAACGCGGGCGACTCCAGCGCCGGCAAGCTAGAGCAGGCCAACGGATTTGCCCGCTATGCTGAAGAGTTGCTGCAGCTACTGAGGTCGACCGCGGTGCGGCGTGCCCTGGGGCGGCAGGCTCCCAAAGCAGCGGCTTCTTGGGGGCGCACGGCGCTGTCGGCCCACTCGGGCGGTTACCGCGCGGTGGCAGCGATCTTGGCCGTGGGCGGGCGCGAGATCGCCGAGGTCTACCTGTTTGACGCGGTGTACGGCGAAGTGCCGCGCTTTCGCCGCTGGCTGACCCTGGGCGCCCAGGCATCGTCGCGGGTTCTGCGGTCGTGGTACACCGGTGGCGCCCCGCAAAAGCTTAACCAGATCCTGGTGCAGCGCCTCGCCGAGGACCAGCGCCCCGCGGTCGTCGAAGAGCCGGAGGGTTCCCTGCGTCCGCGGTCGTTCTGCGGTGCCAAGCGGCTGGTGGTGCACACGATGCTCAAGCACGGCGAGGTCCCCTGGCGGCACAATGCTCTGCGCGACGCATTGATTTGCAGCGGCTTTGCCAAGATCCCCGGCGTTCGCCAAGCCGATCTGGGGCCTGTGCTGCAGCCGCGGCGTCTGGCGCTGCGCCAAGCGCTGTAGGCGCCGATCAGCAACGCGGGTGCTGGTTGGTTGACGCCGTGTGTGCCCGTTCTCGGATAGCGGCTCGGCGAGGCCCTTGCGGAAAAGGTTGGCCATTGACCGGCTCTGGAGTCGACTCGCCGCGCCGTGACCCTCGCGAGTGGCGTTCCGTGTAGCGCTGGCCTGCTGCACCGGGCTCGGTTTCGCACCCGCCGCGACAGGTCAGGGCGCCGCCGTCACCCCGGCATTGACGGCCGCAGCCGTGCACAGCGCCGGCGCCGTAGCGGGATTGCAGCGCGACGGGGATCCGCCGGGCAGCTGCAGGGAAAAGCCCGGCAGGTCGGGCTTCTCTACGGGGTGGTCGGTGCTGATGATGTGAGCTCCACTGGCCAGAGCAGCCTTGGTGCCGGCAGCGGTCGCGTCGGGAAATGTTCGCAGCAAGTAGCCCTGCTTGGCCAGCTCAGGCAGGCCGGCGGCCTCTGGGTTGTCGCGCAGCAGGGCCGCGGTGTCCGGGTCGCCCGGCGCTCCAAAGACAAATGCGACCGCGCCCTGCATCAAGGGGTGCAGCTTGCGGTATTTCTCCAGCAGTCCTTCGTTGTTGTACAAGATGATCAATAGCTTGCCGCGCGACTCAGCCAGGGTGGGCCAGCCTTGGGCCTGCAGGCCTGCTTGAACGGTGGCATGGTTGCGGCGCACGTCGTCTGGCTTGACCAGGCGCTCCTTGGGCCAAACCGCCAGCACCTGGGCTTCTAGCTCGTCCAGATGGTCGGCCACCATCGATTCCTCAAGGTCATCTTTGGCTTCCAGGGTGACCAGCAGCGGGTGATGGCACGGGTTGGCATCGCTCCAAGCACGCAGCTGCTGCAGACATAGCCCCAGGGTCGCGCAGCTGGTGAGCTCGTCCAGCAGCTGAATGTGGTGCACGGCGATGGGCACGGCACTGCCCAGGTGGTGCAGATCGAGCTCAAAGGCGCGGACTCCCTGTTTTTCTAGCTGGTGTGGCAGGGGATCGTGGCTATAGGCCCACTGCTGCAAGGGCGGCGGGGTCTTGGCGATGTGATAGCTGTTGTGGGTCCCCAGGACCTGCAGGTGGTTGACGCGCAGCTCGCCGTCCAGCGGACTGCAGGCTGTGGCGGTTGCACCATCCTTTCCGGCACTCGCGTCGCCACCGGCAGCCGTGTCTGCGGCAGCAGCAGCGCCAGCATCGGGCGATGCAGCAGGCGGCGTGTTGGCGCAGGCGCAAGCGAGCAGTGCTGCCAGACAAGCCAAAAGGCAAAATTGGCGGTGAACGGAACCAGAGAGTGGACGCATCGCCCCATTCTAGAGGCCCGGCCAAGAAAGGCAAGGCGCAAGGCCGCGCCACCAAGCCAGGCTGATCCTGAACATCACTATTGATACTGAGCGCATATCACCCATCCAGGTCCCGCATGCAGGGGACGCAACTGCGGGCGCGGGCCCAAGAGGCTGGCAGCCAGCCGACCGACGGTGGGCTTCATGGACGGGTGCCCTGCTGCCTAGGTCCCCAGGGGCACGGGCTGGACCGTCGGCCGTCAGCCACACCGCGTCGACCGCCTGCGTCCAGACCAATGAATTTGGCAGTTGCTCGGCCAAGCGAGCATGCCTTGCCGTGGGCATCC
Organism: uncultured Myxococcales bacterium; assembly: GCA_903919145.1. Taxonomy (GTDB): domain Bacteria; phylum Myxococcota_A; class UBA9042; order UBA9042; family UBA9042; genus SXRM01. The sequence goes on along the minus strand of CAIXGW010000144.1, from coordinate 9,018 downwards.
TGCCCTCCTGCACTGCTGCTTCAGCCGCCGCCGAAGCGTGCAATGGCTTGGACGACAACTGCAACGGCGTGACGGACGATGGCGCCGAGCCCACCTGTAGCGACGGCGATGCCTGTACCAAGGATTTTGGCGCTGGCGGTTCGTGCGTCCACCCCAGCGTCAACGACTGCGGCGATGGCCTGTGCGCCGATGAATGCGCCGAAACGAGCGCCAACTGCCCCGTTGACTGCCACATCTGCCCTGACGGTGTCTGCCAGCCCGGCGAGAGCCCCAAGACCTGCGCCAGCGACTGCTGCGGATCCTGTGGGGACGGCAAGTGCGTGGGCTACGAGTGCGGCGAAGACAAGGTCGGTGGCCCCAAGCACTGCCCCGCCGACTGCGGCACCGCCTGCGGAAACCAGCTGTGCGACAAGGGCGAGTCACCCTCGACTTGCGCGGCCGACTGCGCCAAGCAGGTCGGCGGCAACCACGTCTGCGAGCCCGGTGACGGCGGTCCAATGAAATGCCCGCAGGACTGCGCGCCTTCTTGCGGCAACTGCACCTGCGAGAAAGGCGAGTCGCCGGGCGAATGCCCGCTGGACTGCGGCTTCTGCGGCGACGAAATCTGCAGCCTCTGCGCAGGTCTCAGCGAGTCGCCGGCCAAGTGTGCCGTGGACTGCCCCGTACTGCCCGCGTGCAAGTTCTGGCCAGGGCTGTGCGACGACGGCTCTGCGTGCACGGCGGACGTCTGCATGGACGGCAAGGGCTGTGTGCATCCCGCCGTCCAAGGTGGCGCCTGCGACGATGGCAATGGCTGCACCCAGGGAGACAGCTGCGGCAACGATGGGGTGTGCAAAGGCAAAGGGCTGGACTGCAATGACGGCAACCTGTGTACCGCTGATAGCTGCGACGCCAGCGGCTGCCTGTACGCCCCGGTCGGCGGCCAATACCCCTGGACGGCCACCACCGCGGCGTGCGACGACAACAATGTGTGCACCACCGGCGACGTCTGCGGCAAGGGCAATTGCGTAGGCACCAAGATCAGCTGCGCAGACAACAATCCCTGCACGATCGATGGCGTGTGCATCCAGGGCAGCGGCTGCAGCTTTGCCAACTACGTGTCTCTGGACACCGCCTGCCCTGGCGGCTGGTGCAACGGGACGGGCAAGTGCGGGACCTGCACCGCCGCCCATCCCTGTGCGCCCCAGCCGCCGGGCACGGTCGCGTGCAGCTCGACCAATTCCTGCGTGTGCACACCCGTGTCCAAAGCAACCGCCTGCGGCAACAAGAACTGCAGCACGGTATCCATTGGCTGCGGAAAGACGATCTCCTGCGGCACCTGCCTCTCTGGCAAGGTGTGCAGCGGTGGCTACTGCTCGCCCCCCTGCGGTCAGTGCAACGTGAAGATGCAAACAACTCGCAACGACAAGGGCTTGGAGTGCTGTGACAACGTATGCCAGTAGGCGCCTAGCCGCTAAAATGCCCATCTCCAAGTCCACAGCCAAACACCCCCCAAGGCTGTGTTTAGTCCGCGCCGCCGCTAGTGTTTTCCCAGCGCCGCCACTCGACCGTCGTCGGTTCAGCCAGGGCGAGGCGATCCCGGGGTCCGTGTCGCACGGACCGCAGACAGGCTCACGCCAGCAAGAGCAGCCAGCCCGGATGATCCCCCAAGGCTGTGTTTAGTCCGCGCCGCCGCTAGTGTTTTCCCAGCGCCGCCACTCGACCGTCGTCGGTTCGGCTGGTGCGAGCCGAGCCCGTGGTAGTGGCGTGCGAGCGAATGCGCTAACCTGCGAGTCACGGTAGCCGTTGCCACCGCGCGAGCCTTTGATGGCCAAGCGTCGTCTGTTCCTGATCGCGTCGGCCCTGACTCTGGCCGTCGTGCTGCTGGGTGCCCTAGGGGTGGCGGTGACCCAGCCGCCGAGCTCACCGGTCCAGGGCCCGGTCATTGGCATCAGCGATGGCGACACCCTGACCGTGCTGGTCGATCAACGCCCGCTCAAGGTGCGGCTATGGGGCATCGATACCCCAGAAAAAGCACAGGCCTACGGAGCGCGGGCCAAAGTCGCACTCAGCGAGCTGACCTATGGCAAGCAGGTATCCGTCGAAGTACGCGACATCGACCGCTACGGCCGCAGCGTGAGCTGGGTCACGGTGGCCGGACAGCCCGTCAACCTGGCGCTGGTGAAGCAGGGCATGGCTTGGTGGTACCAGAAGTTTGCTCCGCACGCCGATGACCTGCGCGATGCCCAGGCCAAGGCTCGCGCCGCCAAGCTGGGGCTGTGGGCCGATCCCGACCCGCAGCCGCCGTGGGAATTCCGCAAAGCGCGCAAGCCTTAGACCCCAAGGCTATGTTTACACCATGTTATTAATGAGGATCCTGTAATGCCACCCCACCTTGCGCTCGGCGCCGTAGCACTGGCGGCCGCTGCCGTGCTGGCGCTGCCTACCTGTGCGACCAGAGAGGTGCCACAGCCTCCGGTACCCGACCTGCAGCGCGGCCTATGGGTTTGGAGCAACCTGCCGGCGGTGCAAGCCGGACCGCGACAGCAGCTGCTGCAGCTTGCCGGCGAGCAGGGCCTGACCACCCTGTTCCTGCAAGCCCAGACCCTGGTCTACGACGACCCAGCGGCCCTGGCCGACTTGGTGCAGCAAGCGGCGGTCGATGAGCTGGAAGTCGAGCTGCTGGCAGGCGACCACAACTGGGCATGGCCGGCCAACCATGCCGTGGCGCGGCAATTAACCAGGGATCTTCGCGACTTTTCCATGAACCAGCCGGGAGCTCGACCTACGGCAGTGCACTTCAACATCGAGCCGCACGCCCTGCCCGAATGGCCGACTGCACAGACTGCCCTGTCTCACTCACTGCTGGACCTGCTGGAGCAGCTGCACACCGAGCTGGCCGGCAGTGGCTTGGCCCTGGTCCTGGACATCCCCAACTGGTACGACGACATCCTGGTGGCACGCGACGGCAAGGTCCGGCCGCTGTCAGAGCTGGTGCAAGACCGCACTGACCGCGTGGTGCTGATGGACTACCGCGACAGCCCGGCGTTGATGCTGCAGCTGGCACAAGCTGAGCTAACGTACGGCGACGCCATCGGCAAACCCGTGGTCATCGCGGCAGAATCGCGCTGCCAGCTGAACGACGACCTGACCTGGTGCGAAGAAGGTCGCGAGGCGCTGGCGGCAGGCCTCGCCACGGTCCGCGCCGCAGCGGGGGAGCATCGGAGTTTTGGCGGCACCGCCGTGCACGACTGGCAAGGCTTGGCTGAGCTGGGGCCGTGAGCCACACCCTTGCGGAAACATCAGTACCGGAGCAGACTTGACATTGCCTTGGGGGATGTTTAGCCCGGCAGGAGCCCATCGATGAATGCCAAGATTCGCCACTGCTCATGGGTCGTCTGGCTGGCGTTGGCTTGGGGGGCCGCAGGCTGCAGCCGCGAACCGTGCGCAGAAGACTGCAAGTGGTTCGGCAAGTGCACGGCCAAGGGCGCGGAGTGCGTAGCCGCCAGCCATGCCGACTGCCGGCGCGGCGACACCTGCCGCGACTATGGGCACTGCACCGCCAAAGAGGGCGCCTGCCACATCGGCGGCGCGGCCGACTGCCAGCAGGCTGCCCCGTGCCGCTTGGACGGCCGCTGTGTCCCCGGCCCCAAAGATAAGTGCGTGGCCGGCAGCGATGCGGACTGCGCCAAGAGTGAAGCCTGCCGCGCCCGCGGCTTGTGCGTGGCCCGACGCGGCGTGTGCGCAAAGCCCTAGGTCCCGTGCAAAAGTCGATTCGCAGCGGGCCCGCTTGCCTGCCGGATGGGTCGCAAGCACGCGTCCCTTGTCGGCTGCCCCGCAACGCTCGACGCCAAGGTTGTCAGCCCGGTGATGCACAGCGGCTGAGGCGAGGCTGCGGGCGCGCGCCAGGCCACAGCCGCAGCTCTACAGGTTGGTGGTTTCTGAGACTTCTTCTGCCGGCGCTACCGGCGAGGCGTCATTGGCAAACGCCGCTGCGGTCAGCTTGCCCAGATCGGGTCCAGGAGACGCGGCAGGGACCGCTGCACCGGGAGTCTGTGCAGGCGTGCCAGGTTGTGCAGCCCGCGGCTGGCCAGTCAGATCGGCTCCAGCGCTTTGCCTAGCGGCCTGGGGGGTCGGCTTGCCGTCCCACGGAAACGGCGACCAGATCTCCTGGCCTTTCTGCCAGCGCACCGCCGCCACTGACAGGGTCGGTACATACATGAACAGCGCCAGCGCCGCCAGGGTCAGGGCCAGGGTCGGCAGCACCGCCCGCGTGACCAAGCCAAAGGGCTTTTTGAACACCGCGGCGGCCACAAACAGGTTGGTGGCGACCGGCGGCATGAGGTAGCCGATCTCCATGTTGATCACAAAAACGATGCCAAAGTGCAAAGGGTCGATGCCGTACAGCTCCCAGGCCAGCGGAGCCAGCATCGGCGCAAAGATCAAGGTGCAAGAGATCGAGTCCATCAGCGCGCCAATCACCACCAGCAGCACGTTGACCAGCAACAGAAATCCTGCAGGCCCCAGGTTGCTTTCGCGCACCAGGGTCATCAGCTTGGACTGGATGTCGATGTCGGCCAAGAACTCGTTCAGCCCAAAAGCCAACACAATGATGAGCAACAGCGAGCCCATCAGCGTCGCCGATTCTACCAGGGTGGTCATAAGCTTCTGGAAGGTCAGCTGGCGGTAGAGCACGCCGGTGACAAACAGGGCGTACAGCGCCGCCACCGCGCCGGCCTCGCTGGGCGTGTACAGGCCACCGTAGATACCGCCCAGCACCAACACCGGTAGCATCAGCGCCCAGATGCCCTCTTGGACCGCGTGGACCAGGGCCGGCCAGCTGAAGGGCTCGCGGCTGCCGCCGTGGCGCAGGCCGTGCACGATCGCGTAAATACTCAGCACCGTGCCGATGATGGCAGCGGGAATCAGCCCGGCCAAGAACAGGTCCTGCGGGTCGACGCGCGCCGAGGTGCTGGTGATGGTAATCGCATAGATCAGCATCGAGATCGAAGGCGGCACCAAGCAGCCCAGCGACCCAGAGGTGGTCAACAAGCCAATCGAGAATTTCTCCTCATAGTTTGAGGCCATCATCGCCGGGTAGAGAATCGAGCCCACCGCGATCAAGGTTACCGGAGAACTTCCTGAAATCGCTGCAAAAAACATGCAAGCGAACACAGCCGCCACCGCCAAGCCGCCCGGCAGCCAGCCCAGCAGCGCCTTGGCCACCGCCACCAGCCTCTCTGCAATGCCGCCGGCCGTCATGATCGCGCCAGAAGCCATAAACATGGGAATTGCCAGAAATTCCTGCTTGGTCAGCAGCTCTTCCATGTTCTGGATGATCGGCAGCAGCGACTCAACGGTCTGGTGATCCGGGGTAAACCAGCGAAAGGCCAGCGCCGTGGCCGCACCCACGACCACAAACAGCGGGGTGCCCAGCAGGGCCAGAGCCAGCAGCGAGAGGACGTAGGCGGTGCTCATGCCAAGTCCTCCGCGGGTGGAATCGATTCCAGGTTCAAGAGGATCCGCACACCTTCGCCGGCAAAACGCAGGGTCATCACCGACCAAGACAGGGGCAGAATCGTCAGCAGGGTCCACTTGGGAATCTCGGTTGGCAGCAGCTGGCCGGCCTGGGGATCCTGGGCCCAGGTCGCGTAGTGCTCGCCAATCGACCACCACGCCAGGGCACACAGCAACGCCGCCAGCAGCGCCGTCAACACCAGCGCCACGCCGCGGATCGGCCGCTGCAGAGCTTTCGGCCACAGCTTGTCTGCCATCTCCAGGGCAAGGTGCTTCTTCTCGTAGGTGGTCAGCGATGCGCCCAGAAAGCCGATCCACAGCATGCCCGCCAGGGCCAGCGCCGGTCCCGCCACAATGCCGTTGGGCAGCACCTGCAGCAGCAGCGCCACAGCGCCAGCCCCCAAGGCTGTGATAAGTGCGCCTGCCAGCGACGATTTTCCAAGTGACCAAGCGCGGGTGGCTACTGCCGTGCGCAACGCCGTCACCGCCAGCCCATAGCCGATGGCGAGGTTGAGGCCAAGGGACACCGGCCCGTGGATGAACGCCGGCTCAGCGGCGATGCCCAGCGACTGCAAAATCTTGAGAAGCAGTGCGGAAACTCGCCCCTCTGGCCGCGAAAACACCCGGTGGGTCACGCTCAGCGCCATGCCCAGCACCATCGCCACAAACAGCAGGCCGGCAAGGCGCTGCTCGGCGCGGTAGACCAGCGCGTCCAGGGCGTCCAATCTGGCGATCCAACCCGGGGGTGACGCGCCAAGCGGCGACATTGATTGGCGATCCGGCATCAGCGACCTCAACCCAATGGTTACCCCAGACCGCCAATTCGATCCAGGCTTCGCCCGCTTCTGGTTCACGGGCCTTGCTCACGGCTGCTGAGACGTCTTCTGTACCCCAGCCCCGGGCCACCCTGGAGCTGCGAACTACGTTGAGCGATGTGACATGAGGAGCCCACCGGAAAATGCGCACTATACCGCCAACTTGGCAAAACTATCAGATCGCCTGGAGGCCTGCGATGGGCTCCTAGCGCTTGAGCGCGCCTTCGACCAGGTCGAGCATCTTGGCCGCGGTCGGCTTGGCCTTCTTGCGGAACATGGCGCGAACCGGCAGCGCAGCCTTCTCAAATGCGGCGCGCTCAGCGCCCGTCAGCTCGGCCACTTCGACGCCGGCGGCCTTGACCACGCCGAGGATCGTCGGACCCATCTGCCGCACTTTCTTGCGACCGAAGTCCTGAACGTTTTTGCCTTCTTCTAGGATGATGGTCTGCAGGTCGGCGGGCAGCTTGTCAAACCACGCCTTGTTGTAGGCAATGACCGCGGGCTGGTACATGTGGCCAGAAAGAGTCAGGTACTTGATGCTGGTGTGCCAGTTGGCCGCGACCATGTACAGCAGGGCCTGGTCAAAACCGTCTACGGTGCCGTTTTGCAGAGCTGTCAGCACTTCGGTCTGCGGAATCGCGGTGGGCGACGCGCCTAGAGCCCGCCACATGTCCAGGTGGACGGCCGACTCCTGCGAGCGCATCTTCTTGCCGCGCAAGTCAGCCGGAGATTTAATGAACTTGTCTTTCGCTGCAAAATGGCGATAGCCGTTCTCATTCCAGAAGCCCATGGTAAAGCCGGCCCGGGCAAAGGCCTCTTTCATGGGCTCGGCCAGCACGCCGTCGATCATCTTGTCGGCCTCTGTGGCATTCTTGAACAGGTACGGCAGCTCCAGCACGTTGACTTCGGGAATCTGTGACGAGATCGACCCCGTCGAGCTGGCCACCCCCTGAATCTGCCCGCGCTTGCAGCGCAGCACCGCGTCCGTCTCAGAGCCCAGCTGGCCACCCAGAAACAAGCGGATCTTGATGCGGCCAGCAGCCCGCTCCTCCACCGCCTTTTTCCAGCGCTTGAGCATCTCTGCCCACGGTGTCTGGTCCGGCGCCACAGAGGCGATCTTCAAGACCAGTTCTTCAGCACGGGCTTCCGCAGACAGCGCCAGCGCGGGCGCCATCAGCGCCGCCGCCATCAAAATTGTCCAGAACGCCCCAACCACGCCAGCTCGCCGCATCGCAACCTCCGTTGGCCGCGAGGGTACGGAGGAGCCGCGCTGGCGTCAATCGCCCCGGTCCGGTGCAGCGTCGGCGGGGGTCACCGGCTCGGCCAGGGGCGGGTGGTCGGCCGGCAGCGCCGGTGGCGGCGGTGGCACAGCGGGCGGCCTTGCCGGCAGGGGCACCACCGCGCCGCGCCAGCTTTCTGCAGGCTTGACGGCCTTTTTGGCCAGTGCGACCACCAGGTCGATGGTGCCGCCCCAGCTCTCTCCCAGCACCGCCCCCATGCGCACGGCCACCGAGTCGTCGAGCCAGGTTTCCACGTCCAGCACTAGACCGGTATCCAACCCTTCGTCGAAGCTGCCGATGACCAGGTTGTCGCGAACCAGGCCGGAGCCAGACTGGCGATAGCGCTGCAGCGGTCGGCCGGTGGCGGCCAGGGCGGCACGCCACCGCAGGTGCGGCGACGTGAATGCGACAGCGGCCGCCACCACTGTGGGGTCGACCAGCGCGCGGCGGCGGCCAGCCTGAAGCTCGGCGTAGAGGCCGCCCCCCAGGTTGCCAGCGCGCAGAAGGGCGTAGGGGAACGGTGGCATGCCGGTGACCAGGTTGCCGCCGAGCTCGGCGCCGATCCAGGCAAGGTCGAACCCGCCGCGCAGCTGCCCGCCGATGAGCTGATACTCTTGCGAGCGGGCTGCCGCGGCCAGCGGCGGCAGATCGGGGCTGGCGGGCGCCACAAAGTCGATCAATTCTCCTTGCATGGCTGCAATTTCTGCGCCGGCGGTCCAGCCAGCCTCATCTTCATGCTCCACGCCGATCGAGCCGATGCGCTGGCGATGGTCCTGGGTGCTGATCAAGTTGCCGCCGCAGCCAAATGTACTCTCGCCAGCGCGGCCATAGCTGCCGCCGGCGTACACGGTGGTGCGCTCTTCACGCTGGGGCGCGCCAGAGCAGTAGAGGCAAGTAGCCGCAACCACAACAACCAGTAGAATCCTAGGGTTCATGGGCATCCTGCGCCAGCGCGACAGTCGAGCACGGCTGCGGTGGCTGGCTGCATGGTGGCACGCAGGCCAGCGTGGCGCAATTTGCCGCACGGGAGCACAATCGATGCGCGCAGGCAGCCACTTGGGAGCCTGTCGGCGCTGTGTAGCCGATCCAATCGTTCTAGGAGCCTGTCGGGATAATCCCCGCCAGGCTCCGTGCCATTTTGCGTTTTTTTCAGTCGCGCAAGAAATATTGGAAGTGAATTCCAATATTTCGCCCGCCTGGGCGCTCGCAAGACGATCGCGCTAGGACCCTGTCGGATGCTGCAGCTGATTCAATAGTTTTAAGGAGTTATCCGTAGGCGACGGCATTACTCCGACAGGCTCCTAGGCACCTAGTACCCCAAACCCCAAGTTCGTTCCGGGTTCCGGAACGGACGTGGTTTGGGGTACGGAAGAAGACCCAGCAGTAGGACCCAAGACCTGTGAACAAGAACCGGGTGCAACCCGGAT